>MFZZ01000012.1:317-1881 GCA_001789555.1 Candidatus Roizmanbacteria bacterium RIFCSPHIGHO2_12_FULL_38_13 | reverse complement strand
GGGTATAAACAACCTTTATATTCGATATGACGTTTTTGCAATTCTTTTAAGATTGGCATCACGACAATTTTATTAATTTCCTCAATTAAATTCTTTTTTACCCAAGGCACTGGAGCAATTGTTCCCATGCCGCCCGTATTTGGTCCTTTATCATGATCAAAAATTTGTTTATGATCTTGCGATGTAGGAAATAAAGATGCAGTTTTTCCATCGCAAAATGCATGTATGGAAATTTCCTGACCATACAGATATTCTTCGATAACGACTGTGTTACCGGCGTCACCATGTTGTTTGTCGAGCATGATATTCTTTAAAGCCTTTTTTGCTTCGGACATCGTTTGGGCTACCACAACTCCTTTTCCAAATGCCAGGCCGCTTGCTTTTATAACTATTGGAGTTTGTTGCTTTGACAAATATTTCAGAGCACTTTTATAATCCGAAAAATTCTCAAACTTCGCAGTTGGAATTCCTGCTTTTTTCATGAGATCTTTTGCAAATGCTTTTGATGATTCTAGTTGTGCCGCATTTTTCGTTGGACCAAAAGCTCTTATTCCGGCTTGATTTAAACTATCAACCATTCCCGCAGCAAGCGGGTCTTCGGGTGCAACGACGACCATATCAATCAGATTGATTTTTGCAAAATTGACAATTTCCTGATGATCTAAAATATTTGCAGGAATATTTTCACCAATTTCTGAAGTACCGGCATTACCCGGAGCAAAGTAGAGTTTATCTACTTTTTTTGACTGTTTGAGTTTCCAGCCGATCGCGTGTTCGCGACCGCCGCCGCCAATGATTAGTATATTTTTTTTCATTTGATAATATCGTCATGCCGAATTATAAACTCGTCATGCTGAACTTGTTTCAGCATCTCATCTTCAGGTCGAGTCCGTTTCGGCATCTACTAATTCTTGAAATAAATCTCTAAAGTCTGGATTTTTTTGTTTTATAAGATTAATCTTCCAATCTCTATGCCAATTTTTCAATTGTTTCTCTCTCTTAATTGCTAAAACTATATTTTCAAAATACTCATAATACACTAACTTCGTCAAATTATACTTCTGTGTAAATCCGACTACTTTCTTTTGTTTGTGTTCAAATATTCTTTTTATTAAATTTTCCGTTACTCCAATATAGAATATTGTGTTATTTTGACTAGTTAATATATAAATAAAACCTATATTTTTCATAGGGATCCCGAAACAAGTTCGGGATGACGGTCGTTAATGCCAAAAAGCTCTTCTATGTGTAAATACCATCGGTATTTCGGCTTCATTTGCGGCTTTTATCGACTCCTTATCATTTATTGAGTCTCCTTGCTCGATTATCGCACCGATTCCGTATTTTGCACTAAGTTTTACCGAATCGTCAAACGGAAAAAAGCTATCGCTTGCAAGTATTCCACCTTTTGCAAATTTTTTAGCTTGTTCAAGAGCGATCTTTGTCGCTCTCACTCGTGATGTTTGTCTTGACCCGATGCCGCGTGTCATCGGCAGATCTCGATCTACCACTATGATCGAATTTGAGGGAATACGCATTATAAACTTCCAGGCAATTTTCATCT
>MFZZ01000011.1:11229-11685 GCA_001789555.1 Candidatus Roizmanbacteria bacterium RIFCSPHIGHO2_12_FULL_38_13 | reverse complement strand
CCGCGGATGAAGTATTCGAGAAATGCCGACTCTGTCGCAAATTTTACTTTGAGTCCGTCTTCTTTACACACTTGCTCGTCGATTATTCTTGATGGTTTTTCAAACATCTCAACAGGTTTTCCGGCAAGATAAAATTCCATTATTTGTCGCCAGATTGGAGCCGCGCCAAGCGAGCCGGCGATACTGGTCATCGGTGTATTGTCGTTATTACCGATCCAGACGCCGACAACTACTTGCGGAGTGTAACCAATAGTGAGTGCGTCACGGTAATCATTTGTCGTTCCGGTTTTGACGGCGGCTTTTCGAGAAAGGGTGAGCGACTCACCAAACACATCTGCTCGCGTTTTGTTGTCAGATAATATATCTGAAATAAGATAGGCGACGGTGTCGGGGAGAGCCTGCCGTTGCAACGGACTGTTTTCTAGTATCACGCGGCCATTTTTATCACGGACTTCA
>MFZZ01000011.1:9271-11223 GCA_001789555.1 Candidatus Roizmanbacteria bacterium RIFCSPHIGHO2_12_FULL_38_13 | reverse complement strand
TGCCGGAATATTTAAAGAGTTGGCAAGAGCGTAGCGCACGAGCACCTTACCACGAAACTTATTATCGTAATTACGAGGTTTATAGTCGCCAAACTCTATCTCTTCGTCTGTTAGTTGAGTTGATGCGGTGATCAGGCGCCCATCAAAAGCTTTTGCATAAATAATTGGCTTGAACGATGATCCGGGTTGTCTGGGCGCAAGCGCCATATTGATGCGACCGTTTTCTTCATCGGCATAATCATGACTGCCCACAAGCGCCAGCACTTCGCCCGTAGTTGGGTCGATGACGACCGCCGCACCATTGCTCACCGATGATGAAGCCAGTCTTTGAACTTGAGCTGCAACCGCTTCTTGAGCTTTTTTCTGAAGATCAAGATCAATGGTGGTCTTGACTACAAACCCGGCATTGGCGACATCACGCTCGCCGTATTCTTCGATGAGCATATCCTGAATCATGAGGGCAAAATGTACCGCCTCTTCGTTGATATCTTTTTCAGTCGGATTCAATTCAATCTCATCTTTTTGTGCCTTAATTTTTTGTTCTTCTGTGATGTATTTTTGATCTTTCATAAGCTGCAATATCAAATCTTTTCTTTTGAGAGCAGCCTTTAAATCTCCGGAAATAGGGGAAAGTGCCGAAGGTGATCGGATAATACCTGCAAGCAACGCACTTTCTGCAAGAGTAAGATCGGCAGCGGTTTTGGAAAAATATCGTCGCGCCGCATCCTGTATTCCAACTGCACCTTCGCCAAAATAAGTTGTGTTTAAATACATTTCGAGAATATCGTCCTTGTCGTACTTACGTTCAAGTTCAAGAGCCAGAACTAATTCCTGATATTTTCTTAAAAGTTTTTTGTCGGGTGAGAGAATCGTATTTTTCATAAGTTGCTGCGAGATAGTCGAACCACCTTGAGCGTAGGATTCGGATAGAAGATTCTGACGAATAGCGCGACCGATGCCGGAGAGGGAAAAACCCGGATGTTTATAAAAATCCTTATCTTCAATTGAGATGAAAGCCTGTGTTGTGTATTCGGTTAAATTTTTTAAAGCAACTGGATTTCTGGTGCGGGCATCAAAAAGCGTGAAAAAAGGTTTTTCATTTCTATCAAGTAAAACAACACCCTCATTTTTTTTGTTCATGATCGAGTCTTTGCTTCGCAAGTCTCGGCCAAAATAAATATACGTCGCAATCGGGATAATGAGCATGACGATGACAAAACCGGAGACACCATAAAATATCGGCCTACGGCTGTGTTTGAGAAAATGAATTATGTCGCGGCGTTTAAGATGTCGAAGTTGGTGATATTTATGCACAAAATATTGCCGGTCAAGTTTTTTTACAAAATTAACTGCACTGTGAAGCTTATTTTTAATTACATCCATGACATTATTATACAGTTTTGACTTTGACGAAAAGTGTTATTAAACGAATAAATCTGCTCAAATTTTTCGAAGGTTACTTTCTTGATTAGATAAAGGCCCAAAAATTTTGAAAATGCTTATGACCTATCTCGTATCCCTGAAGGAGACTAACATTTAAGCAGGTTTATTGACTTAACAAATTTAATTATACTATATAGATAGAAAATGACAACCGCAAAATTATTTTACTTTTATATCGTGCGCTGCGCCGATGATTCACTTTACAGCGGAATTACGACAGATCTCAAACGAAGAGTAGGGGAGCACAATTCAAAAAAACTTGGCGCAAAGTATACTAGAAGCAAACAACCGGTGACGCTAATTTATAAAGAAAAATTTTCAAGTAAATCTGCCGCTATGAAGCGCGAATGGGAAGTAAAACAGATGACAAAATCGGAAAAAGAATTATTGATTGCGTTATAATAAATTACTATGCCACTTGATAAATACAACGCCATATGGATTTCACACTCATCTATCAGCGACTTTTTACAATGTCGCCGAGCTTATTTTTTGAAAAATATTTATCG
>MFZZ01000011.1:0-9259 GCA_001789555.1 Candidatus Roizmanbacteria bacterium RIFCSPHIGHO2_12_FULL_38_13 | reverse complement strand
AATGTTACCTGTCGCACAGCGTATAACTATGAGTTTGATGGATCGTTTTGATAGTGCGTGGAAAAATTTTGAAGGCAAACGCGGAGGATTTTTAAATAAAGACACTGAAAGCAGATTTAAGGAAAAAGGTCGTGAAATGATACATCGCGTCGCCAAAAATCCGGGACCGATAGTCAAAAAAGCTGTGAAAATCAAAGGAGATCTGCCACATTATTGGTTCTCTGAAGAGGACAATATCATTTTATGTGGAAAAATCGACTGGCTGGAATATCTTGAAGACGATGATAGTGTGAATATCATAGATTTTAAAACGAGTAAGTATGATGAGAGTCCTGAATCTTTACAATTACCAATCTATTATCTACTTGTTAAAAACTGTCAAACTCGACCCGTGACGGGTGCGAGTTATTGGTATTTACAAAGAAATGACGAGCCAACTTCGGTCAAGCTTCCAGATGAATATGGATCTTACGAAAAAATACTTGATATTGCCCGTGAGATAAAAGCCGCGCGCCAGCTTGAAAAATTTGAATGTGCTCAAGGCGGCTGTCAGTATTGCAAGCCATATGAAGCAATATTAAAAGGTGAGTCCGAGTTTGTTTATGTTGATTCTTTTAACTCCGATATTCATATCATTCCTCAAACTTCAAACGAGGACTCAAGTGAGATTTTGTAATACTACTGTATAATATCCTGTCATGACAACAATTACCGAAAGGGTTCGACGATTTGTTGAAAGACATCAAGCAAGGAAACTTGAAAAATCAACGGCGAATCTAACAGAATGGTTACTTCAACAGCGCGATGCTCATCAATTTGGTGATTTGACTTTCAAACAATGGGCAACTTTTGCAGGTGATGCATTTGAAGATTATAATTATCGCGGTTTACCTGATTCAAAGGAACAAGATTTAATCTCGGCAAGCACGCTCTCAATTGGTAAAATTTTTTCCTTAAATTCTAAACTAGTTGATGATCCTTACTACACATTTGGTGCCGTATCTGAAGACTTCAGGCGTTTATTACAAAAAGGAAGTTTAGTAGTCAATGCTCAAGAAGAACAAGAAAGTCAATTCGCTCTACGCACCTCTATTATACCACTTATGTCCAGTGCGAAAATGATGGCGAGTCTGTTTGTTCCTAGAATAGAAATAAGTAATTGGTTTAGTAGCTTGATCCGTAATGATCTACAATCCATACATGCACAAAGTGCAGTTTGGGAACTTGGCTTTTTGCGTCAAACTTACCCATCTACAATCGATTTTTTGACAGAAAATAAAGTACTCGCATCTATTTTTAGAGGAAAAAGATAACTCAGTTGTGTTATTATTGTGACCCACCATGACGGAAGGATTTAAACCAACACCAGATCAGAAACATATTTTAAGTAAGGTCTCTGATAAATTGCGCAATTCGCCTGTAGTTAGAATAGACATTCTTCCTTCGCTTACCCAATTTGAATTTGAACAAGTTATGGGTACTTTGGCACTTTTAATCCTCAGGGTCAACAAATTAAAGATTCTTTCTGTAGATCCTTCACCAATATCTGATTTAGGATCAGAAGATCTGCGTCATTTTGTACATAAACACTCAGCGCCTCTTATAAATAATCCTCCAGGGGCTAGAAATTTAAGAGAAGTGAAACAAGGGTTTGAGGATTCAATACCAGGATATTCTCGACGGGGGCAGAAATCATAGCAATAGAAGACGGGCAATAAAATAAACTTTATTCTGATCCGTGAATATATTTATTTATCACATCTATTATCCCTTCTTCATGTACGCTTGGTGCTATATAATTTGCCTTTTCCTTCACCTGCTCCTCTGCGTTTTCGACTGCGACTTTGACAGCAGCGTACTCAAACATTGACAAGTCGGTTGCGCCGTCACCAACCGCGATTGTTTCATCGGCGAAGATACCCAGCTGTGTCTGAATATAATGCATCCCGATGCCTTTTTGAGCATTGGCATGAAATAACAAGATGCCGGTCCATTCGGGCGACAACCAGTGTCTGCCTGTATAAACACTATATTTTTTGGGTAAATCTCTAAGCTTCTTTTCTATTATAGGTATATATTTATCTTTTTTTACTGTAAAAGAAAGCCCGGTAACACCATGTTGAGTATCTACGTTTTCCTGTCCGTCATCGTTCCAATGATCATCAATACAAAATCCTACCTCATCAAAATATTTACTTGTGACATTCAGGATCTTCTGTACTTCAACGTCAGGAATATGCAGGTCACGTACTATCTCACCATGCGGGTCGATAATTTTTGCACCATTTTCATAGACATGATACTCTGGAGGGAGTTCAAGCAGATTTAAAATGTTTTCAAAATTACTTTTAGCACGAGCAGTGACCAGTGAAACGTGTATCTTTTTGCTGACATCCTGCAAGGCTTTTTTTACTTTTGGCGATAGATCATTTGTCCCGTTTGGAACTATAGTATCATCTACGTCTAGCGCTAGAAGCTTGTATTTCATATGAGGATATTATAACAACACTTTCTGACATTAATTGCCGTTCTGGGCGCCAATCAAATGCGAACATTGTTCATTAAGTCCCAACTCTTGAAGCAGTGGATCGTCGGGAGCATAACTTGCTGAAGTAAGTAATATGCCAAACTTATCATTACTGCGCACTATGACAATACATTGTCTATTTATACCCTGACTAAGTTCTATTTCGTAAGGCACTCCTAAGTCTAAAATTTCTTGAATAGTGGGTATGGAAAAATGGTTTAGATCTGAACCGACATATTGAGGTGTCGATGTAGGCGATATAATTTCATCAGTATTACTTGAATTAGAAGGTTCTGGACGAGTATTATAAGAACAATAAGCAAGAGTTGCTGCAAGTAAAACAATACTACCTAAATTAAAAAAACGTTCGAGCTCGACATTCATAACCTATAGTATATACTTGAAAAGATCTTTTTTCAAATTTACCTATAATTATCTAGACTTTTTCCAATACTCGTCGAAACTCTGATAATTTTTCTCTAGACTTTTATAAAGTAGTTCAATTGTTTGCCAACCGTTTTTTATCCCATTTAGGGTCTCTTTAAACCGATATTTTTCTAAGGAAAGATACCTGCCTTTTGGGTGGGAAATCGGCAGTCGGTAGTCAGTATAAAACTTGAGGTAAGCATTAAGAGATTTTCTATCTTTAACTAAAAGCACGTCAAAACTCCGAAGCCACTTGTTTTTAAAAGAAAGACTATGATGTGTGCGAGCAAGTTCTGAATTTTCTTTAAAAACTTTTTTAAGTTTTTTCTCATTTTCGATCTCCTCGGTGATAATAGCTTCCATTGCAGACTGAAAAAGAATGATAGCTTGTATACATTCTTCCGCCTCGTCTATAAGGTTTTCTTTTCGTGAATTATGGAGTTTTTCTGCCGCCATCAAATGTTCTAAAGCATTTGTAATTAGCAATCTTGCTATATCGATTTGTATTATCATAAAAACCTATTTTAACATAAATGTTACTTGACAATTGTAAACAGGCGACTTTTAATACTGGTTGAGCGCAGATACCCTTTTTCTGCTACCTTGGGATGCCCCGCCGTTTTAGGCGGGGAGGGAACCCACCGGTAGCTAAGAAAACAGGGTATCAAGCGAAAAATTGTATTAAAGATCCTAAGCAATTTTTTATATAATTCCATATGTCAAAAAGACAAAAACGCATCATTTTAATAGACGTCGTCTCACCGCTTGTCAATCTTGTTGAAGCAGAAAAATTCCTCATGGAAATGATGTCGCTTATAAATACATATCGAGGTGGAGAGGTAATAAAAATCATCCAAAGGCGGGCTCATCCGCATCCCGGGACATATATTGGCAGTGGTAAGGCAGAGGAGGTCGCTGAAATGGTTAAAAATCTGAAAGTTGATATTGTGATCTTGAATGCGATCGCAGATAGCACTCAACTCTATAAACTTCTGCAAATGTTTTGGCTTTACAATCCGAATATCGAAGTCTGGGACCGAATTGACCTAATATTACATATTTTTGATAAACATGCCCGCACGGCAGAAAGCAAATTACAAATCGAACTTGCCCGCATGCGCCATATGGGACCGCGTATGTATGGACTGTCGGAGCAACTTGGACGCCAAACAGGCGGTATCGGCGGCCGGGGAGTCGGGGAGACCAACATCGAGCTTATGAAACGTCACTGGCGAGACGAGATGAAAAAAACCAAAGATAAACTTGACGGACTTTTAAAAACTCATGAAAATCAGATTAAACGACGTCGTGAAATAGGATTTCAAACTATCTCAATTGTCGGCTACACCAATGCCGGGAAAACTACATTGTTTAACGCTTTGACCGGGAAAAAAAAGCGTGTGGAAAATGTACTTTTTGCGACACTTGAAAGTTATGTAGGCAAACTTTACTTACCAAATATAAAAAAAGAAGTATTAATATCAGATACAATCGGTTTTATCCAAAATCTACCAACTTTACTTATCACGGCTTTCAAATCTACGCTCATGGAATCGGTTCACGCCGAAATTCTGCTGCATGTCATCGACGCCTCGGATCCTGATATGTATAAAAAAATTGAAACCGTCGAAAATATTTTAGAAGAACTCGGACGCGACCCAAAAAATACAATCTATGTATTTAATAAAACGGAAAATCTCCATGAGTCATTTAAAAAAGAATTAAGTGAAGAGTTCAAGCCGCAGCATCCAATTTTTATTTCAGCAAAAACTGGAGAAGGTGTTGAGAAGTTGATATACTTTTTTCAGGATGCCAAAAAAATTATCAATAATTATTCCGGTTTATAACGAATCAAAATCTGTTCTGCGGTGCTTGCAAAATATTTCTTCGCTTTATATCCCAAACTACTTAAAAGAAATCATAGTTGTCGATGACGGTTCGACCGACAATTCTTTATATTTGATTGAACAATTTAAAACTTCAAATAAATACACAAAAATTATTTCGCTTCCTAAAAATTCGGGAAAAGGCTATGCTGTGAAAGAAGGAATTCGTCATGCAACGGGAGATATAATGATTATTCAGGATTCCGATCTTGAATATGATCCTCACGATATCTTACTGATTTTAAAAAAGTATGAAAATAAAAACTGCAATGTAGTTTACGGGTCGCGGATACTTGGCTCAAAAATCTACGGCAATAAAAATGCCGGAATGATTTTTTACATCGGCGGCGTAACTCTGACCAAACTTATGAATCTTCTTTTCGGTACAAATCTTACCGATCAGCCGACTTGCTACAAATCCTGGAAACATACATTATCAAAAGATTTAATAAAATATTGTCAAAGCAAAGGTTTTGAATTTGAAATTGAAATGACGGCTTTTTTTGCAAAGGAAAATGTTATTGAAGAAGTCCCGATAAATTATTATCCTCGCTCTGTAGAAAACGGGAAAAAAATCACTTTAACTGATTTTATTCTTTCAGTTTTAACTGCTTTTAGGTGTAAATTGCTTAAATGATTTATTTACTTTCTCCCAATCAATAAACTGCGAATAAATAACGCATGCTGATATGACTGTCATCAATTGATTTCGATAGGTGTACCAGACATGTAAATACGAATGATTTGCGGCAACTACATACCAAATGTAAGGGATGAAAGCGATGACCACCCAAGGAAGTAAAGATTTTAATTTTTTAATTGAGAAAGAAAAATATGTAATTGAGATTAAGAAAATAATTCCGAAAATCACTAAAAGTAATATTTGTTCCGTGCGGTTATAACCAATAAGCTGGAATATATTTAAACGCAATGTGTTGACGATGCTGAAATCTGTATCCGGTTTTGTCACCGTACGATTGATAATCTGATCAAATGAGGTACTTATCGCAGCAGGAGCGAAAAATATTTGTGCAATAACCCATTTACTAGCCCACAAAGATAAATATCCAACTGACCAAAAAACAGAGTGGAGGAGTACTTTTGAATTTTTATTTAAAGCTGTTAAAACTATCAACATCATTCCAAGAGTGACTAATGGAGCCGTCAATAAATCAATAAAACTGGTTATTGCACCGATAATAAAAAACAACATGTATTGATCATCATTCTTTTTGTAAGTAGACATTAAATAAATTGATCCCAAAAGTCCGACGAAAAATACACCTGAAAACTGTATCGACTTGCCTATGAAAAAAAAGTCAACCGCCACAAGTCCGATGAGAAAAAATAAAGTAAATTTTTTACCAAGCTTTTTCCATGACTGAAATAGAAAGTAAAGTAGTGTTCCAAATAAAAATAAAGACATTAATATTCTTATGCCTGAATAAGAAAAAAATACAAGTAATGGACGCAAGTAAATCAAATATCCATGCCAATATCTTTCGTAACCAAAAGATACTTTCGCCTGATCTTTATAAAGACTTTCCAAATTATTGATTTGATTGATCTCATCTTGGGCCGAAGCATGGCGAATATTTATCAATGCAGATCTAATTGGCTGTTTTGAATCGATAGAATATGCGATGTTTAACATGAGGGGATCGGTATAGTTATCAAGGACAACTTGACGTAATGAAAATCCTGTTGAAGGATAGGTCCCTTCTGATTTTAAAGTCGGGATTGATGAGCCGATATTATTTTTGACCAATGATGAAGGAATAAGACTAGATAAAACTAATGACGTTAGAAAAATTACCAATAATGTGATGTAAGAAACTGTAATTAATCGTATTTTATTAAACATAAAAAAAATGAATCAGATTTTATTTTTCCCAAAATTTACGGACTTTCGCTCTTATATCCTTGGCAAATTTTGGCCAATCAATAAACTGATCGTAAATCATAAGTAAAGCCAAAACGCTCATAAACTGACTTCGGTACGCAAACCAAGTATGGACATATGAATGGTTTGCAGTGATTAGATACCAGCCATAAGGTATAAAAAAAATAGTTATCCAAGGCATTAAGGATTTTAGTTTACTTCGATTGAATGAAAAGTATTTGACTAAAACTATAAAAGCCAGGCATAAAAAAGCTGTCAATATTATTCTATTCATCCAATCATATCCGATAAGTTGTAAAATATTCAAACGTACAGCATTAAACTGGCTGAATTCTGAATCAACTTTACCAACTGCTCTGAAGACAATTTGATTCAATGTCGATGCTAATGCATTTTGAGAATAGAAAAGTTGTACTATAATCCATTTGCTCGACCATAGTAATAAATATCCTAAAAACCAAAATGCACTATAAGGCACTATGTTATTTTTTTTCTCAAGCAATGTAATAGTTATCAATAACATACCAAGTGCTACAAGAGGAGCGGTTAAAAGATCAAAAAAACTTGTTAAAGAACCGGTTACAAAAAAAAGGATATACGAATGATTGTCTTTTTTATATGTTCGTAATGCATATATTGATCCGGCTATTGCTATGAAAAATGCACTAAAATATTGCATCGATTTTCCGACCGAAAAAAAATCAACTGCTGCAAGACCGACGATGAAATAAACCGTTGCTTTTTTCCCGAGTTTTTCCAACGATAGTAGCGCAAAATAAATAAATGCAATATAGAGCGCCAGAGTAATAATAATCCTAATATGGGAATATGTAAAAAATAGAAGCAATGGCCGCAAAAATATCAAATAACCATGCCAGTATCTATAATAACCGTACTTTATCCCATTAGGATCATTATTAAAAAAAGCATCCAAGATAGTTATCTGATTGACAGTATTGGTTTTCCCGAATCTCATATTCACAAAAGCTGACCAAATTGGTCTTTTCGAATCCACAGCATAAGCGATATTTAGCATGACCGAATCGGTATAATTATCAAGTAAGATTGGGCGGAAGGGAAAACCGCTGGTTTCATACAGATCCTCTTGTTTTAGAGTTATCAGTGATTTTCCAATATTTTCCTTGAGAAGAGAAGACGGAATAAGAGAGCAAATCACAATCATTATTGAAAATAAAAAAACTAAAATCAGATACGAAGTTACAATCTTTTTGAGCATTAAGATCATACACTATTCTACTATTTTTGATTTTTTCTTTATTGCTAGATGATGTACGGTACCTCATGTTTAAACCCGTTCTTCATCGCAAACTTTACAATCTCTTTTACTTTTGAAAAGCCACGATTTTTGATTTCCTCAAGCGTATGTTTTTTGTCAAAATATAAATACAAGACTGGATCGGCTTCCTCGTAAGAAAATCCCAATTCTTTTTCGTCGGTCTGATTTTTCCAAAGTCCGGCAGTTGGCGGAGTAGTCCGAATTTTTTCTGGCACACCAAGATGTCGGGCTAATTCATACACTTGTGTTTTGTATAAATGGTGAAGTGGTTCAAAGTCGGAAGCGGCATCGCCAAAACGCGTAAAGTAGCCAAGATGATATTCCGATCTGTTTTCTGTTCCGCAAACTAAAGCATTATGTTGTCTTGCAAAATCATAAAGAAGTATCATACGCAAACGTGCCATCATATTACCACGGCGAAGATATTCGGTATCATTTGCCGGTTCATGAATACCGCGCATTAATCCCAAAGCATCAACTAGCGCAGTGATAGGGGAGAGTAGGATATTTTCCTGCGGAATATCGATTTTGGCAATCGCCGCTTTAAAAAGTTCAACCGATGAATCAAAATAATATAAATGAACAACATAAATATTTTTGGTTGAAAGTACTTTACTTAAAAGATTTAACGACGTTGCAGAATCTACTCCGCCTGATACCGCAAGGACAACATGATGAAAACCGGTTTTTTCGAGAGTTTCTTCAATAAAAGTAGTTATGCGTTTTTCTTCAAAAGCTGGTTCGATTTTTAGATCTGTTATCATAATAAAGATTTCGTCATCCCGAATTTATTTCGGGATCTAACAATATAGTCATTCTGGCAAGCGAAGCGCGTCCAGAATCGAGATTCTGGAGTCGTCACTTCGTTCCTCCCCAGAATGACATTTTCGCTCATGAGCTTTTTATATATAATTTATTAGTATTTATATATTTTTCTATTGTATCAGGGACAATATATTTTATTGACAGATTAGATGTTACACGATCACGCACGAGAGTAGAGGAGATGTTGGTAACGATGACCTCTTCCTGATCAAGCACCGTAATGTTTTCTGGAATTGCATCAAGCTTGAAAACCTCTTTTACATGAAGTCGTAAATTCATGAGCCCGCTTCCTCTTGGGTAAACTATAATTCTAAAATCTCTTATGAGTTTTTCCCAATCCTTCCACTTATGAAACTCATCAAGAGTATCCGACCCGATGCACCAGTAAAAAGTAT
>MFZZ01000010.1:20931-36400 GCA_001789555.1 Candidatus Roizmanbacteria bacterium RIFCSPHIGHO2_12_FULL_38_13 | reverse complement strand
AGCTGTCAAATAAAGAAAGAGAGAGAATGGTGACGCTGGTCCGTCATCACCAGTTCACGGTCAATGAAAAACAGACTGACAAAGCCATACGCCGTTTTATCCGCGATATCGGTGTTGAAAATATTGATAATATGCTCGCGCTAAGAACCGGCGATCGGCTTGGATCCGGAGCAAAAGAAACTTCCTGGCGTACCGAACTTTTCAAAAAACGTATTGAAGAGGTGCAGATTATTCCTTTTTCTGTGAAAGATTTAAAAATAAACGGGAATGATGTTATGAAAGAATTAAATTTAAAACCGGGACCAAAAATTGGGGAAATATTGAATACGATTTTTTCGGAAGTTGAAGACGGAAAGTTGAAAAATGAACGTGAAGTATTAATAAAGAGACTAAAAGAATAATTTCACGTTTTCCCTTTCTTCACCTATCGTACTTTCCTCTCCATGCCCCGGATAAATCACCACATCATCCGGCAATTTCATTATTTTTTCAATCGATTTTCTTAAATCATCTTTATCGCTATACGAAAAATCATACCTGCCAATTCCCATTTTGAACAATGTATCGCCTGTAAATAAAACATTTTCGTCGGAGAAATACAAACAAATTGAGCCTGGTGTGTGTCCTGGGGTATGAATGATCTGAAATCCGAAATCAGAAATCTGAAATCTTCCTTCTTTAATATTTTTCGTAGATTCAATTGGAATGACTGCCGGTTCATAATTTAGAAAATGACGAGCTGTTTCTACAACTCTTTTTAAAAGAAATTTATCTTTCGGGTGAATAATCAGAGGTAAATCTTTACCGATTATTTTTTTATACGAAATTTGCATCTCGCCTACTGCCAAGATGTGATCGAAATGTCCGTGAGTCGCGATCATACCCGCGATCTTCAGACGTCTTTCTTGTATTTTTTCAAGAATGAATGAAGCATCATCGGCAGGATCAATGATCAGACAGTGATCCTCTTTCTCGACAAGGTAACAATTTGCCCGCATTTGGCCAAGAGGATAGGTATGGATTTTCATTTTTTCTTTCTACTTTCCAACCATACGGCAACCGGCGTCGCGATAAATGGTGAGGAATAGGTACCGGTAATCGTTCCTATCAATAATGTAACCGCAAAGAAACGTATCGTCGTGCCGCCAAGCAGAACCAATGCAATAAGCATGAAGATGATGGTCATCGAGTTGTTGAGCGAGCGCACCATAGTGTCGGTGAGTGCGCGATTGGCATAATTGTAAATATCTCCTTTTCCATAACGATGCTCATATTCACGTATCTGATCGAAAACTACGATGGTGTCATGCACTGAAAATGACATGGTGGTAAGTAAAGCGGTGACAAACAATGTATCTAACTGCGCTCCAAAGAAAAAGGAAATAAGCGAATAAGACCCGACGACTACCAGTATGTCATGCACCAGAGCGACAATCGCGGCAAGCGCGAAGTTGAACTTTTTAAATGCATAAGCAATGTATGCCAATATTCCAAGTGCCGCGATGCCCGATGCAACAAGCGTCTTTCTGACAGTTTCTGCGCCTATGGTCGGCCCGACTGTTTCGGTACGCAAAACCGTGATCTTTGTTTTCATTTCTTTAGCAAGTGATTCTCGAAGCGACTTTTCCATTTTTTCATCAATTGCATTAGTACGAATTACAATTTTATTTCTCACAATCGTAATCTCCTGTACTTTCACTTCCTGTTTTTCTATAAGTTGAGAAACTTTATCTCCGTCAAGATTTTTATCAACCTGATATTCGAGGCTTGTCCCACCGACAAAATCGATCGAGTACTCAAAACGCCACAGAATTATGGAAGCAATCCCTGCGGCGATGACTACCAGAGATATTATTGTGTATATCCGTGTGTGTTTAAGAAAATCAATCATAGTTTTTTGAAATCAAAAAATCAGTAATCATAAATCTTATTTTTTACTATAAAACAACCAAATTAACCTCCTCGTAATAAAAATTCCGGTAAATAAACTCGTCAAGACACCGATGCCAAGGGTCAAAGCAAAACCACGAACCAATCCAAACTGCGGCAAAAATTCCCAATTTAACGGATTAAATAAAATGAATGCAACAAGTATTGTCGTGATATTGGCGTCTTTTATGGCGTCCAGTGCCCGACCGAAGCCCAGACGCACCGCGGTCTCAAAAGATTTTCCGGCTCGCCGCTCATCTTTGATACGTTCGAAGATAAGAATATTGGCGTCAACCGCCATACCTATTGAAAGTACAAATCCGGCGATACCAGGCAAGGTCAAGACGATCGGAATAGTTCGAAATATTGAAAAGGTTATAAGTCCATACAAAATCAATGCTATACAAGCCGCAACACCCAGGCGACCGTAATAAAAAATCATAAAAATCATCACCATACTAAGCCCTATCAACCCGGCAATCACACTTCTTTCAACCTCGACAGCACCAAGTGAGGGACCCACATTTCGTTGTTCGACCAACTTTATCGGTATCGGCAACGCGCCGGAGTTTATAGCGATCGCCATCTGCTTTGCGTCATCCAAAGTAAACTGCCCTGTGATGACAGCTTGACCTCCGGTGATCTCGCGTTCTACAACAGGTGCAGACACTATGAACTGATCAAGAAATATTCCGACAGGTTGACCAACGTTTCTTTTGGTCACTTCGGCAAAAATTTTACCACCTTCATCTGTAAAATTGAGACCTACCTGTGGAGCACCGGTTTGCTGGTCAAAAGTAACCGAGGCTTTTTTTATATGCTTACCGTTAAATCCTGTATCTTTTGTAAGTTGAGCAAAAATCGGAGTCGATGTTGCCTCTTTTTCCCCAATGTTATCTCCCATCTCCCGAAATGTCAGCTGTGCTGTCTGTCCGATAAGCCCGACTGCCTGGCTCACATCATCCACACCTGGCAGATCGACTGTAATGCGGTAAATATTACCTGTTTTAATAGTACGAACAACAGGTTCGGAAACTCCAAAAAGGTTGACCCTTCTTTCGATGACATCTCTTGCAGACTCAAGCGCATCCTCAAGATCGCTTGGCTTCACATTTTTGGTATTCGCTTCAAACACCAGATGACTTCCTCCACGAAGATCGAGTCCTAACTTGGTCTCGAAAGATTTTCTAACAGTTGTTTCGCCAAAGTTATAGCTTATTACAAGGGGTCGTATAGATAAATCGAAGTTTCTTTCAAATAGCGTAAATTTTATAGGAATTGACCGTGGAAGATCAACCCACAATATGAGGACTAATAGAACGATAATGGTAAGGTAGCGGATAAATTTCATTTCATGAGGTCTTCTTCTTGACCAACTATCATAATTTTTGGCTGTTTAAGAAACTTCCAGATAAAAGGATCATTGTTTTTTTTGCGAAACTTTAGCTCGTCATCGGTCATCACAGTATAATTTATGTCCCATCCAAATGTTTTACGTGCCTCATTCATAATACTGTCTATCTCGGGCACGACTATAATACCGACAAAAAGCGCATAAATTTCGTCTTCCTTAATCGACAGTTTTCTTGAAAACTTTGTTGAGATTGAGATATATCTGATCTTTCCGAGCTTACTTAAATTTTTGCTAATCAACTGGGCAAGGATTGTAGTTTTCGTAAATATTCGTAGGAATTCGTCAAAAAACTGATAGCTTCTGTTAAGAGTGTAAAAAACCTTATTCATTCGGCGTTCCCGTGTCAATACCTTGGCTCCGTGAAGAATGTCAAGCTCGCGCTTGACGGCATTAACCTCTTCATCTATCTTTCTCACAATTTCCCGTAGATAAAAACTTTCTTCAATGTTTTGAAAAAAAAGTTCCAAGATTTTACGTCTTACTTTTGATGGAATAATATCTTTGAGCATGGAAACTATTAATCTAAATTTTTAATAATCTGCGCCGGATTTCCTATCACAAGAACATTAGGAGGGATGTCCTCCCTTACAATTGATGCATACCCTACTATAGAACCCTCTCCAATATGCACCCCTTTTAAAATTGCACTATTCCCTGCTATCCATACATTATTATCAACTGTTATTGGCGATGCTTTAATCTCTGCTTTCGGATTAGTCATTCTATCTGACGCAGTACTATGAAAATCGGTATCAACAATCAACGTCGAACCAAGAATACAGTTGTTACCTATCTCTATCCTGTTTTTTGCCTGACAGGTAAACCCATTTAGACGGCAATTGTTACCTATTTGTATTTCTGCATCAGAATCAAATGTAAAAAAATTATTTGCCTCTTTATGTGCCCAAGCAAGAATATTATCGCCGAAAATGACTTTACCTTTCCCTTTTATTTGAATCTTCCAGTTAGTAATAAAATTCTTGCCAAATATTACTCGATCTCCCATAAATAACCTGTACCTTAACGTAAACAAATAGCTGAGAACAAGAAGTATCCCATGATATACAGGAATTGATAAAAACTTCTCATTCATGCTGATTTTTCATTTCTAATTACTTAGCTGTTACTTTGTTACCTGTAGGCACTACTTCTATCCATATTTTACCTCTGACAAATTCAATTTCATCTCCATCTTCATTTTCAAAACGCATCATGCGTTCTTCTTTGGGTTTTGACCACGAAGCTTTGATAGATTTTCCGTTCTGAATAACCAAGGCATCACCTTCACCCAACAGGTCATAGAGGAGGTGCTGTCCGTGCTCATAACCATCATCCGCGATACTTTCATCACTAAAGACGACAACAATATTTTTTGCGGTAAGCTGTTTTCCAGTGTCTAAATCAATGTGTTTTTTGCCACCATTAACTCGTAAATAACTGTTTGAGGCGATGTCATAATTCCAAACCACCTTATAGTCCGATCCGAGCGAATTGTCCCAAAAACTAAAACTTATTGTTTTTATATTTCCACGCGCTGATTCTTTGGCGTCTTCAGCAAACTTCCATTGTTCCCAGTCTTCATCCCAGGCAACACCCTTTTTATCCACATTGGTCAGCTTGCGAGTTTTCGCGGCAAATTCCCATAATTTCTGAGTATTTGTATAGACGGTGTGCTCAGTGGCACGATTTGGGAGACGATCATAATCTCGCCAATAATTGGGAAATGGTACCGCAAACTGATCTAAATCATTATACCCCCACCATTCCAAATCTTGAAGTTCTCCGATAGCATCTGCGGGTCCTGCCATATTGGCTCCCCCAACATGTGCATATAAAGGATTGTTGCCAAAACCCTGAAGTAATTTTATGAAATAAATACGTGCCGATCTTACCGATCCGACAATTTCTGGCTGTTCACAATAGTATATTGTCAAAAATCTGGTGATGCCCCCTTCGGCGACTGCTTCGTGGATGATATCTGCAGCACTCAATCCAGATTGGGGTCGTGCCTCGGTGTTGTTTTGTACCATGATGCCTAAAGGTCGGCGTTTTTCCCAAAGTTTCTTTTGTTCTTTTGAATATAATTGACCATTCATGGGACAAGGTTCGGTTTTTGGTCCTCCATCGACCGTTGAGCCACCGGCTTCGGTTACGGGTTCCTCATATTTACTTGTGCTTACAGAAGATGCAGAAAAATAACTGTAGGAAGCAAAAGCACTTAAAAGGTAGATCACAACGGCAAAAATAATCACAACTTTTTTGTCCATGAATTATTCAATAAATTGTTAACAGAATTTCATCATTGTACCCTCTTGCATATATGGTGTCAATATGTTTAAATGTCAGATATGCCAAAGAAGACTAAAAAGCAAAAGATTGCTGCAGCAAAGCGAAAGCATACTATCTTCATAAAAACCGAGGTAAATCCCCCCTCAATTGAAGCGAAAACGACAAATACACAGGAAATGAAGATAAAAAGCGAGCCGAAAATTCTTACAAATTCACGTGGAGTTTCGTTATTTAAAAAAGATCTAACAAAAAGTCTAATTTTAACGTTTCTTATTTTGCTTTTAGAAATAGGGCTTTATCTGGTTCGTGAAAAAAATCTAATTTTGTTTTCATAAAGTTAAAATTTTAATTTAAAAAAAGGAGGTGATTGATACATGGACATGATCGAATTTTACGACGTAAAAAACAAAAAAAAAGTACAGGTTTCAGCATCAGAGGTAGAAAAAGTAACATACGAACGCAAGACCAAAAGTGGCGCAACTCAAATTAGATATGCTTTGAAAGCTGTCAAAGATGGAGTTAAATTAACAAAATTTGTCAGCAAAGAAACTTGGGATAGTATTAAGGGATAATTTTTGGCCTAGCGACTAAGTTTAAAACTGTGAACTTTTCGATAAAGCGGAAATTTAGGCCGTGCTATGCTTTCGTAAAGGTGTATTGTTGTTACTGGAAAATCCAAGTCAATGTCGGTTTTGTGCAGTTTCTTTTTTAGATGTAAATATTGTTGTTTACTTGGAATTTTTGCCCTTGCGACAGTTAGATGCGGAATAAATGACCGCTTTTTTTGTGGTAATTGAATTGATGAAAGACGATCACTCGTCGTTTGTATGGTACGGTTTTTCTGAAAAGCGACATATATTGTAATGTTCGAATTAATAAAAATATCAAGTCCAAAAGCATAAAGATGAGTTGGTACAACATCAAACAAGGCAATTTCGGTTTGGCCTACTATTTTTGGGATTTTATGAACACTTCGCTCCCCAATATAATGTAGGGTAATGTGAAGATTTGCGTCGGGGATCCAGCTGAAGTGTGCGTAATCTTCTCTTAATTCACGGGTATCATTTAAAAGATGCTTGACACCACTTTTCGGGATATCAATGGCATAAAAAAGTTTCATATCTTTGTAGAAATACTTGTTGTTGAAAACTCGGAAAGTAAAGGAGTCGTTATTTTGACTGTGGCGCCGACAGCTGCTGCTTGGAGTTGTTTGTTTTTAAGTTGAGTGTCCCCGGAAGTAACTGCTATCACCGCCGGTTTGACTTTTGTAACAAGCTCCATATATTCTTCAGTCTTTGTAAAATAAGGAAGTAAAACAACTCCATCTACAAACTCCAAAGCAGCAAGAATCTGCGCACGTTGTTCTTGGTTATGGATCGACTGTCGTCTTTTAATTTCCTTAATAAATTGGTCTGACTCCAGCGCGACAACTAAAAAATCCCCTTCAAGTTTGGCCTTTTGTAAAAAAACAATATGACCGAAGTGTAATATATCAAAACAGCCTCCAACCAACACAACTTGCTTGTTTGCAGATGCGTCTATGATGTCTTGTAGATGATTGTAGTTACATATGACCTTTTTCATATTAGAATTATACCATTGCACTAAGATGTTCTTGTAGCTCGCAACTTGTAGCTTGTAACTTTACAATATACAGGTATTAAAGTTTCGAGTTATAAGTTACAAGTTACAAAATACAGACAAAGTGATATGAAACTCATTGCCGAAAACAGTGAAAATCCACTTAAAATCCTCATTGTGGCAAGTGATAAAAATCACCTTGTCGATGTGCTAAAAAAGAAACTCAAAGAGTTTCAAGCGGACATTTTTGTTACAACAAAACGCGTCGATGATTTCTCCAAATACGATGTTTGTTTTTTCATAGATTATCCTGAAGTTATTCCTAATGAATTTCAAGACAACGAAGATAATCGTATCATTTATATACTTTTTGCTCAAAATGAAATAGCTCAAACCATAAGTAATTTTGCCTATGCAAACAAGCTGCATCATATAAAAGTTATCGACTGGGAAATTAAAAATGACAATCTCGAAAAAGACATCGAGACTATTCTATGGTTTTCCTTTTCTCGTTCTGAAGATGTTTTTTTACACATCTACGACGAAAAACTACCCGCACATAAAAAAATTACAAAACACAAACGAGCATTGAGTTTTCCAATGTTTTCCATTAAGTCTTTGTTTCGTCCGAAAAGTTTATTAACTCTTGGAATTGGACTGATAATACTTGGTCAAGTATTGTTCATACCACCGCTCTTGATCTCGACTTGGCTGCACTATGTTGCTGGTAAATCGATACAAGATGGGGATGATAATACAAAAAATTTACTTGATTCTGCCGGTATTTCTTTGAGAGTAGCCGATACTCTTTATACTGTTTCGAAACCATTGTTGCATTTTTTCTCAATGGGCATCTACGTTGATGATTTATTTTCGCTAAATTCATCAGTTCACCATGTATTAAACTCTTATTCGATAATAAAGGATGAAGCTTCCCAGTTTTCCAAACTGTTAACTACTCCGGATAAAACCGCTGATGAAATTGCGAAACTGATTGAGCATAAAAAAAGAATATTTACCGAACTTTCAACCATGCAGGATCATTTATTTTACCTGAAGGAAAAGCTACCTAACTGGACCGAAGATCTGACTAAGATGAAACTGACACTGGAACAGGCATCTGAAACTGTCAGTGGGGTGTTGGATTTAAGAGACCATGTAGATAGCATATTTGCGGCAGATGATGAAAAAAAATACCTTCTTCTTTTTGCCAACAATATGGAGCTTCGTCCAGGGGGTGGCTTCATTGGATCATTTGCCATTTTTAAAGTAAAAAACTACGAAATAAGTGATATACGGGTTTATGATGTTTATGACGCCGACGGACAGCTCAAGGACCAGATTGATCCACCAGCACCTATTGTCGATTATCTTGATCAGACCCACTGGTTTTTACGCGACTCTGCCTTTGAGCCCGATTTTTCGACAAACTACGAACAGGCAAAAAAGTTTTTAGAACTTGAACTTGGTGAAGGAGATTTTGACGGCGGCATACTCCTCACAACGACAGCTATCCAGCACATTTTGTCTTCTATGGACAAACTGTATATCCCCGATTTCCAGGAGACTATCACCAAAGACAATTTTTATATCAAAACCCAACTTTATGCTGAAGAAAATTTTTTCCCCGGATCACAGAAGAAAAAGAGATTTTTAGGTAGTGTGATGAACCAGATGATTTTGAATCTGCAGACCGCATCATACCCGACACTTTTTTCTATGCTGCAAAAATCTCTTGATGAAAAGCAGATAGTTATGTATAGTGAGGATCCGCGTCTTCAAACACTGCTTGAACAAAACTACTGGGCCGGACAGGCGCTGACTCCAAGCTGCAGCCTTAATGATTCGATAAACTGTGTGCTTGACTATGTTTTTTCCTACGATGCCAATCTGGGAGTAAATAAGGCAAATTTTTTTGTACAAAGACCGACAAAACTGGAAATCGCGATAACTGAAAAAGGAGAGATAATCACTACTTTGACAGTGAAATTTACAAATAATTCCTATGACGAAGTTTTTCCCGGTGGCAGGTATAAGAATTACACACAGCTCATGTTGCCACCAAATACTCGGATAAAGCAGGTTACGATAAATGGAGAAAAACTGAATAAATATGATGAAACAAACTTCACTTATAAAACCATTGGCTTTCCTCTTACGGTCAAACCACAGTCATCTTCGACAGTCAAGATCACCTACGAACTGCCCACAACCATAATAGCAGGTTCTGGTGTCTATCAATTAATTGTACAAAAACAGATCGGCTCTCCAAATTATGACTTTAATCTTGAGTTTAATTTTCCTGACAATCTGACGATCCAAAACAAGAATTTCTCTCCTCTTGTAACAGGCAATCAAATCCACTATAATACCTCAATTTCATCGGACAAAATTTTTGTTATCGAGTTTTCGAAGAAATAAAATATGGAATCAGACGATAAAAAAAATAAGCTCACTGCAACGCCACGGAAAAAATTTGGCAAGGCAGTCCGCAAAATGCGAAAAGAAGGTAAAATTCCGGCAAACGTATTTGGTCGTGATATGAAATCGCAGTCAGTAACGGTGATGTCGAGTGATTTTAGCAAAACTCAAAAGAAAGCCGGCGCAACAGGTATTATCTACCTTGATGTCGAAGATAAATCAATTCCCACACTCATAAGCAATATTCAATATCATCCAAGCATCGGTAGTATCCTTCACGTTGACTTCCGTGCAGTAAATCTAAAAGAAAAAATTGAAGCCGAGGTACCTGTCAAGTTTGTCGGAGTGTCAGAGGCAGTAGAGCAAAAAAATGGTGTTCTTATCACCCAGCTTGACCACATCGAAGTTGAAGCGCTTCCTGCCGACATGCCAGCCGCGATCGAAGTCGATATTTCGGCACTTAAAGAAATCGGTACCAGTATAAATATCGCCGATCTGAAAAAAGATCCAAAATATGCCATCAAAGACGAAGCAACTCGAGTCATAGTCTCCGTAACCGAACACAAAGAAGAATCAACCGAAACCGAAACCACAGCCGAAGCACCGGAAATCCTGACCGAAAAGCCTGTTGAAGGTGAAGTGGCTGTTGAAGGCGCTACTGCTGAAGGAGCCGCTCCTGCCGCAACACCAGCTGACAAAAAAGGTAAGGGTGCAGAAAGCGCAAAACCTGCAGAAAAACCAGGAAAAGGTGGAAAATAATTAAAGTAACTTGACAAATGTCTTACATTGTCTTACACTCTTCATATGAAGATCAGTAGTCTAATCTGGGATCATTGGAATGCTGATCATATAAAAAAACACAATGTAACCTGCAAAGAAGTTGAGGAACTATGTTCCGGAAAACACAAACAACAACCAACTTATAAACAAAGAGTCTTGATCATAGGAAAGATAAAAAGTGGTCGAGCGTTAACAGTTGTACTTACCGAACAAAGTCCTGGCAGGTGTTATGTAATAACTGCACGAGATACAAGTAAAAAAGAAAGGAGAAAATTTTTATGAAAACCAAAATACCTAAATTCAAAAGTTACAAAGAAGAAGCCGAATTTTGGGACACGCACGATGTTACTGATTACATCAAAGAGATGCAGTTCAAAGATGTCGAATTTCTCCCCCGGCAAGTGAAAACTGAATCCATGACAATAAGGATAGAGCCTGAACTTAAAAAAAGGCTGGAAGAGATTGCCAGCAAGAATAGTATTTCATTATCAATGATCGCAAGGTTGTCGTTAATCGATAGATTGAAAAATAAGCATTCATCACCTTAAATATTGTCTGTTATCTAAAAATCTTTCTGTTGAATGATCGCTATTTCTGAAAACGGATTTGATGTTGATGAAGTCATAGAACAGGTTTGGTCAGTCAAGTATTGATTCCTGATACTTCTCTTGTTATACTTTCCATACAATTTGTTAAAAGCGATTTAGTTTGGTCCCCCGCCAAACAAGCTGCGTACGATGAGTACGACGGAAGGATACCGTAGAAATATTCCAAAGTGTGTCGATGAATTTTGGGAGCACTAAAGTAAAATTCAAGGTGGTATCGCGAGTATTTTAAACGCCCTCGCCCTTGTCAACTATCTGACAAAAGATAGAAGGCAACGGCGAGGGTTTTTTAATGGAATAAATGAAAAAAATTATTGTCGTCAAAATCGGGAGCAGTGTCTTGTTTACGAGAAGGAATAAACTGGATGAGTTTCGTATTGCTCAAATCGCAAGTCAGGTAAAAAAATTACAAGACCTTGAATTTTCTGTGGTCTTGATAGTTTCCGGAGCGGTTGCCTATGGCGCCAACTTTGTTGATCTTTCTGGTTCACAAATCGAGCGCCGCGCCGCTGCCGGCATTGGGCAGATTTTTCTGACATCGACATTCGACAATCAATTTCATCAAAAAAATGTTCAGATTGCACAACTGCTATTAACTAAAAAGAATTTTGAATCCAAAAATGACAAATGTTCATTGGTAAATATTTTTAATCATTACATGAAAAAAAATATTGTTTCTTTTGTAAATGAAAACGATGTTGTTAGTTTGAATAGTTTTAACGGCAATGACTATTTGGCAGCACAAATAGGAACTCTTCTTCACGCCGACCAATTAATCATACTTTCGACAATGCAAGGATCCGCATATGGTGTAGGTGGTGCCAAATCAAAACTCGAGGCTGTAGACATGGTCAGACAAAAAAATATCCGTGCAGCAATAGTTGACGGAAAAATTAAAGACATTCTTTTGAAAACCGTTCTATGAAAAAAATAATTGATTTAAACAGAATTAAAAAAGCATCTCAATATTTGTCACAAAGTACTGAAATTATGCGTAATACATTTCTCAAAAATCTTTGCAGAGAACTAGAAATGAAAAGAGAAAGCATTATCATCGCAAATATAATTGATATAAAAAATGCCCAAAATGATCATCTTGCTGACAGTTTTGTTGAGCGTCTAACTCTTGATGAAAAAGTCATAAACACACTTGTTAACAAAGTGAAGAAAATCTTAAAACTCGATAGCGATATCGGCAAGGTACTAGATCAACGTGTAGGAGATGATGGGATACTCATCAAAAAAATTGGAGTACCTATCGGTGTTGTAGCTGTGATTTACGAAGCCCGTCCTGAAGTGACTATTGATGTAGCCGCCCTTTGTATAAAGTCCGGTAACTCTGCAATATTGAAAGGCGGTACGGAGGCGATGAACACAAACAAAATTTTGTACAAATGTATCGAAAACGCATTATTGAAATCCCGCCTGCCCAAAGAAGCAATAGGTATTATTACGACTAAAAACAGAAATGTCGTAGATTATCTTCTGAAACAGCACGAATACATTGATTTAGTTATTGCACGTGGCGGATATGGACTAGTAAATCATGTTATCAATAATTCCACTATACCTGTTTTGGCACATGGCGCTGGTGGTGCACGGATATTCATCGATGAATCGGCCGATTTTACTATGGTTGAAAAAATTGTTGTCAATGCAAAAACCAGTAAGCCTGCAGCCTGCAATTCATTAAATACTATTCTCATTCATCAGAAAATCTCGGCAAGAATTCTTAAACGTCTTAAAAAGATATTGCAAGATCAAGGTATCGAAATTATCGAAAATGACTGGACAACGGAATTTTTGGATTTAAGAATTTCAATGAAAATTGTAAAAAATGTTGATGACGCAATAAGATTTGTAAATAGATATGGAAAAAAACACACCGAAGGCATAATCGCCGATGATAAGAAAGTGATTGATAAATTTGTAAAACAAGTTGATGCAGCGGCCATTTTTGTGAATGCCTCTACTCGACTTCATGACGGATATGTCTTTGGTATGGGGTCGGAAATGGGAATTGCGACCGGCAAGTTACATGCGCGAGGTCCGGTCGGTCTCAAGGATCTTACAAGTTACAAATGGCAGATATATGGAAACGGAAACATCCGAAAATAAAAAAATTGCCGTCATTGGTGCAGGTCATATCGGCAAGGCATTTGTTGAAGGGCTGATCAACAGCAACTTCAAATCGGAAAATATTATTATTACCTGTCGTACCAATAAAAAACTAAAAGACATCGGCTTGGCTTATAAAGTAAATAGTACAACGGACAATATCAAAGCTGCAAAGTGGGCTGATTTGATAGTTATAGCTGTAAAACCTAAAGATGTTAATAAGGTTTTAAGCGAGATAAAAAAATTCATTGACGGAAAAACAATTATATCTATGGCAGCAGGAATTTCAATTTCCGTTCTAAAAGATTTTCTTAATGAAGAAACGCAAAAAATAATTCGTATCATGCCCAATATTCCTATCGCAACAAACGATGGAGTTATCGGATTTTTCGCGGCAAAGAACATTTCTAACAAAGAGAAAAAAGATACATTGAGATTTCTATCTCGATTTGGATTAGTGATAAATCTGAAGCTTGAAAAAGAGTTAGATATTTTAACGCTTATTTCCGGATGTGGTCCTGGGATTGTCGCAAATCTTATCAAATTATTTTCAAGTTATAGCAGAGTTTTAAAAATGGACAAAAAAACCAGTGAAGTAATCGCTCTCCAAACATTTCTGGGAACAACAAATTATCTGATTCGAAAAAAAATTACGGCAAAAGATCTGGAAAAATCGGTTGCAACCAAAGGCGGTATCACTAAAACAATTTTGAAATCATTGGAACATCAAAAATTTAGTATCATTTTTTTTAGGGCTATGACTGATGGGTATCTTAAACTGAAGCATTTGCTAAAGTAAGCAAAAAACGTTATCATATCTTGCAATGAAAGAACTTTCTATAATCGATACTTTAAAAAAAGTTAATGAAGAAGTCACGCTTTACGGTTGGGTCGATACAAAGCGGGATCATAAAAAAATTGTTTTCCTCGATATCCGTGACCGGTCTGGAATTTTGCAGATAGTCGGTGGAGAACGGTTTAAAGAACTTTCTTCCGAAGACGTTGTAAAAATAACAGGCGTCATAAAAAAACGTCCTGAAAAGCTGGTGAATAAAAATATTCCCACTGGCACTATCGAGATGGATGGGAAATCATTTGAGATCATAAACAAAGCCGAGACTCTTCCGTTACCTATTGATAGCGACGGATACAATATTGATGAAGATATCCGCCAAAAATATCGCTATCTTGATCTGCGACGAAAACGCATGACTCAAAACCTAGTTTGGCGATCGCAAACAACCATGTTTATTCGTAATTTTCTTGTCGATCGGGGATTTGTCGAAATAGAAACGCCAATTCTGACCAAAACAACTCCCGAGGGAGCTCGAGATTTTTTGGTTCCGTCAAGGATGCAAAAAGGGAAATTTTATGCCCTGCCACAATCACCGCAGCAATATAAACAGCTACTGATGGTTGCGGGATTTGAAAAATATTTTCAGATAGCCAGATGTTTTCGTGATGAGGATCCACGTGCCGATCGGGCTTATGGTGAGTTTACCCAGCTTGATCTTGAAATGTCTTTTGTTACTCAAAATGACATTTTGGAACTAACTGAAAAACTTTTTACCGATCTTGTTAAAAAAATATTTCCAAAAAAGAAAATAAAACAATCACCCTGGCCAAGGATATCACACAAAAAAGCAATCGAAAAATACAACTCTGATAAGCCGGACCTGCGAGAAAATAAAAAAGATCCGGACGAACTGGCATTTGCTTGGATAATTGACTTTCCCCTTTTTAATAAACAAACCGAAGACGATTTTTACCATGGTTCGGGAAAATCGAAGTTTGCGCCAAGTCATCATATGTTTACCGCCCCCCACCCTGATGACATAGAGCTTCTTGAAAAAGATCCGCTGAAAGTCAGAGGATTACAACATGATATGGTCCTCAATGGTTTTGAAGTTGGCGGAGGAAGCATCCGTATCCATGACCCAAAAATTCAGCAGAAAGTATTTGAGCTTATCGGTTTTAACGATGAACAAAAAAAACAGTTTGGCCATATGCTTGAGGCATTCACTTTTGGAGTTCCGCCGCACGGCGGCATCGCCCCAGGTATAGATAGATTGCTGATGGCCATACTTGGCGAACCGAGTGTGCGCGAGGTCATGGCTTTCCCAACGGTTGCCAGTGGTAAAACAGCAGTTATGGATGCGCCGTCTCCTGCAACTCCCGAACAACTCAAGGAGCTTGGTATAATGATCGAGGAGTCATAACATTTTGAGTTTTTAGACAATCATGAAGCAGATTCGCTTTGTTATTTTTTTTATCTTTTTTTTCTTGTTTTTCTTGTATTATCCGGGTGGAAATCCAATTCTGAAATTGGTTG
>MFZZ01000010.1:17609-20918 GCA_001789555.1 Candidatus Roizmanbacteria bacterium RIFCSPHIGHO2_12_FULL_38_13 | reverse complement strand
ACCGTTTAATATTCAATCCATTGAGCCAGCTATCAATATCAAACCGATCCCAATAGTTCAGATCGCCCCCCCATTTCTGACAGCCCAAGGATTATATGTAGTCGAGCTTGATAGTTTTACCCCAGTACTTAAGAGAAACGAACACAATCAGTTTTATCCTGCCTCAACAACTAAAATTATAACCGCTCTTGTGGCCCGTCACCAGTATAACGAAAATGATATTGTCACAGTCAATCAGGCAAGTGTCGAAGGTCAGCTAATGGAACTTGTGCCAAACGAGCGTATAACTGTTGAAAATTTGCTATATGGGATTCTCGTTCACTCCGGCAATGATGCTGCATATGCCTTGGCAAATCATGTTAACTACGCTGATTTTGTGACAAAAATGAACCAAAAGGCGAGTGAACTTGCGATGAAAAATTCACATTTTACCAATCCGGCCGGACTTGATGACCAGGGCCAATTTACATCTCCTTACGATCTGGCTCTAGCTGCGCGCGCTTTACTACACGATGAATATCTGCGCAAAATGGTCGGAACAAAAGAGATCGTCATTTCAGATGTTGATTATCGGATCTTTCACCGTCTGACAAACATAAATAAACTACTTGGTGAAATACAAGGAATAGGCGGACTTAAAACAGGCTATACAGAGCTTGCTGGTGAAAACCTGGTGAGCTTTTATCGTCACAACGGTCATGATTACATAATAGTAATTCTCAAAAGTGAAGATCGTTTCGAAGATACGACAGCAGTCGTTAACTGGATAGATTCGGCAATTACCTACGAGTCCCCGGAGCTCTGATCAATTCTCAACCTGTAGCAAAGAACTGTCAGCAAGAGCTGTCACATAGGCAACAAATCTGTTTTCTCCAAGAAAAACATACACTGGCTGAAAATACTCCTGATAGACATCAGGGTCATAGTAGGCAAAAAATACTTTTTTTATTGCTATTTCTCCTGCCTCCTGACCAGCCGAAACCACATAACCTTTTCCCGACTGCAGATCTTCGAAAGCCCGATCGCCGCTACGGACTG
This sequence comes from Candidatus Roizmanbacteria bacterium RIFCSPHIGHO2_12_FULL_38_13, assembly GCA_001789555.1. Lineage (GTDB taxonomy): Bacteria > Patescibacteriota > Microgenomatia > UBA1406 > GWC2-37-13 > CAYNLS01. The sequence continues at coordinate 19,880 of MFZZ01000010.1, read as the reverse complement.
GATAAAGCCCTATTTTGTCAGTCGATTTTTCGAAATATTTGACCTGGGCTCTGATTAGTAAACTTACGTTATCTTTAAATCCGTATAAAACATAGTTTGGACTATTGTAATAGGTTGAAGTAACAATAGGAAATCCATTGAGATCGGGTCGATAAAAATCGACCTCGACCATGTTGGCTCCTTCTGCTGATTCAAGATTTGTAATTTGTTGGTTATCGGGGTTGAACCGAAGATAAATAATGTTTGTTTTCCCCTGACCTAATTCTGCTGGATAACGGTTCATTCGTCGCAGTAGATCACTGGCTTGTGACTGAATTTGTTGATCAGTCAAAGCCGCCGGCGTCTCCAGATTTATATCTTCAGTTGTGAGAACGAAATCAAATGTGAAATTATAGTTAGTTATGTCAATCGACAGTTTTCTTTTTCCATCCTCAAAAGTGGCAATCTCATCTGCTGTTTTATAATCCAGACCATCTGTGTTAAAGCCCGCTTCCTTTGCCATGAGTCCGATTTTTGGTACATATCCAAATGTTGGACGTTCACGTGGAAGAAAAAATACCTCTGCTGCTGATGATGCTTCGGGAATATTTGCCGTACCGTCAAGGGTATCTAACACAAACGTATATTCCGACGAAGATTTTGCTTGTGGGATAATCGGTGGCTTGATCTTGCCAAATACTTCGTTTATAGGAGGTGGTGTGACCACAGGTGCCGATGCAGGTTGAATAGATCCTAGATAGGAAAAAAGCAGTTGTCCGGCAAAAAAAAGTATCGCAATCACGAGAATAACGATGACAATGACGGGAAAAAGACGACGAACATAATAGTTAACTTCAGTAAGTGTCATGTTTTCATGATAGCAAAAAATGATATAATATTTTCCCAACAAACCAGGGGTGCCGGAGTGGCCAATCGGAACAGACTGTAAATCTGTCGGGCTTGCCCTACGAAGGTTCGAATCCTTCCCCCTGGACTTTAGGATTAAATCTTACATTGAAAATTAAGGCAAAGAGGATTCTGAACAAGCTTTACTTGATCTCTAGTTAAAATCCCAAGCGTAAGCTTGTGGGTTGTTTATATTAAATAGTATCTTTAATAACTTTAAATAACATAAATTTAAAACTAGTATTATTAATCATTTTTTCAATATTATTTTTCTTTACTGATTTTTGAATTTTATTCCTAAGTTGTAAAGTTTCAGCGATATATCTTAAATTCCATAGAACTGCTTTGCAATCGGCCCAGAACATAAGAAATTTACCGCGATATAAAAAAAAAGCCATTTCTCCAAAAAGTAAAATCACATACATTGGAATTATTTTTAATAAATGCCGGGTGGATACATTTTTCAAAAACATTCTTATGCTGTTACGCTCAGCCCAATATCTTTTTAGAGGTTTTTCTCTAAAATTTAAAGTTGCGGAACCTTTATGATATGCAAAAGATTTTTTAGTATAAATTATTTTATATCCAAGTTGCCTCACCCTCCATGAAAGATCGAAATCTTCATTTAAGTTAAACATCCTTTCATCGAATCCATTAACTTGTTTAAAAAGTGACCGCTTTATAATAAAAGAACATCCATAAGAGAAGAACACCTCTTCCCTTTGTGGAATGCCGGAAAACAATTCATTCGGATATTTCTGCATTCCAAAGCCGTATTTATCTACAATACCACCTGCGTTATCTACGATCCAATTCCCCTTTGAATCGGGTTTATACCTTACCAATACACTTGTTACAATACCGATTTTATTATTTTTATTAATTTCTTTAACCAATGATTCTATACATTTTTTATCGAGCCTGAGATCGTTGCTTTGAAAAATCACTAAATCCCGTGTCGAATGTGCAAAGCCTACATTCGATGCACGGGCAGTTCCTAGGTTAAATCTATTTTCACTTACAATGATCACATTAGGAAATTTTTGTTTAACAAACTCTATGCTTCCATCTGTACTCATATTATCCATCATAATTATCTCGTCAGGTACAAGTGACTGTTTATAGACAGAAGTAAAATACTCTTCAAGATGCGCCCGGCCGTTATAATTAAGTACTATAAGAGAAATTTCTTTCTTAGTTTTCATTTTTTTATACAAGAATGAGTATATTATATAAAATCATATTTTTAACATGGTTTTATTGGTTATAATTCAATATCCAAAAATAATTTTTTGTAAAATGATTTGTTAGTATGAAAATCAGAATAAAGAAAATTTTAGTCACCGGTGCCGGTGGATTTATCGGACATCATTTAGTAAATTTTTT
>MFZZ01000010.1:0-17590 GCA_001789555.1 Candidatus Roizmanbacteria bacterium RIFCSPHIGHO2_12_FULL_38_13 | reverse complement strand
GTACGCGGTGCAGATATAAAGTATCCGGACTACGAGAAAACTAAAGCCGATGAATTTATCCTGCTAGACCTGAGAAATTATGAAAATTGCTACAAAGCCGCTAAATCCATTGATGAAGTATATAATCTGGCTGCCAATATGGGAGGCATAGGATTTCTGGAAAAAGTAAGAGCACAGGTTATGCACGATAATCTGCTTATAAATACTCACATGCTCGAAGCCTCACGTCTTAACAATGTAAAGCGTTTTTTCTTTTCATCTTCTGCTTGTATTTATCCAAAATATAAACAAAAAAAAACCAGGAATAAAGGACTGCTGGAGGCAGATGCATATCCTGCAGAATGCGATAATGAATACGGTTGGGAGAAACTTATTACAGAGCGCCAATGTAATAATTATTTTACTGACTATAAAATGGAAACAAGAATTGCCAGATTTCATAATGTATACGGTCCCATGGGCTCGTGGAACGGTGGACGGGAAAAATCGCCTGCAGCTATATGCCGTAAAATTGTCTTATCTGAAGACAAAGGGTCAATAGAAATCTGGGGTGATGGCAGACAAAGCCGTTCATATTGTTATATCGATGATTGTGTAGAAGGTATTTACAGATTAATGAGGTCCCATATACGAGCGCCCATTAATATCGGAAGCGACAGGAGCGTAACTATTAACCAGTTGGTCGAAATTATCGCTAAAATTGCCGGAAAAAAAATTTATAAGAAATACGATCTTACAAAACCGCAAGGGGTAAGAGGTCGGAATTCCGACAATACTTTGGCAAGGAAATTATTGAAATGGGAACCTAAAATATCACTTGAAACAGGATTAAGAAAGACATATAAATGGATATTCTCGGAAATTAAAAGAATAAACTACAAAGATTAAATAAACTCATGTCTACAATTCCAGTTATTATTACCACAATACACAAACCTACTGCTTCAATTAAATCGTTCTCAAAAATAAACAATTTTAAGGTATACATAGTTGGTGATAAAAAGAGCCCTAAAGACGGATTTTTTAAAAAATACAATTTTTTTTCTTTTAAAGAACAAGCAAGAAAATTTCCGGATTTTCATAAATTAATTAGGCCAAATCATTATTCGAGGAAAAATTTCGGTTATCTGGATGCGGTAAAAAGCAATCCCGAGTTTATTTATGAAACAGATGACGATAATTTACCCTATGATTTTTTCCCGAACTTTTTATATAAACAAACAAAAATTAATACAATTAAAGCCGGTACATTTTTTAATATTTATTCTGTTTTCACTAAAAAGAATATTTGGCCTAGAGGCTATCCTTTAAGCAAAATTCAGGAAAAAAAATTTAGTTCTGTAACTTCCAAAAAAATTTTTCCGTACATACAGCAATCACTCGCAGATATTGATCCCGATGTTGACGCTATTTATCGATTGACAGATCCTTCGCCTACCTATTTTAAAAAAAATACAGAAGTTGCCCTTTATAGATTTACATTTTCACCATTCAATTCACAGAATACACTTTGGCACAAAAATGTTTTTAAGTTATTGTATTTACCGACATCTGTAAACAGCAGAGTCTGCGATATTTGGAGAGGTTATATCGCCCAAAGAATCCTTTGGGAACTGAATAGTCTGGTTATTTATACATCACCGTCGGTATACCAGAAAAGGAACGTACACAATCTGATGAAGGATTTTACAGATGAAATTGATCTGTATTTAAAAACAGAAAAGCTAGCGGAATTGCTGAAAGAAATAAAATTAAAAGGCAGTATTGATGAAATGCTTTTAAAAATTTATAAAGTATTTGCAGAAAATGAATTAGTACTCGATTATGAAATCAAGTCGCTGAAAGAATGGTTGAAACTTCTTAATAAGAATATTAAATCTTCTGTCCAATAATAAATACATGAGAGTTTAGATAAGGATTATTTACTCCAAACGGTAATATAAAATGTAAATATTTTGAGATTCTGTAAAAAAAAGGAATAAACGTTTTCTCCCGGTGCCAGATTTTTATAAATCCCGACTTACGAAAGGCCATAACCCATTCTACAGGATAGCGTACATTTACATGAGTTTTATCGACATATAAAGAATGTTTATACGGGTATGGTGTGGAACATATTAGAGTGCCGCCTTTTTTAAGCATATTAAACATATTATTGATGGCTTTTTCAGGATTTTGCAGGTGTTCGATAACTTCAAATGCATAAATAAGATCATAATAATTATTTTCTTTCTGTGTTTTTTCAATGTCAAGTACCTTGAATTTTATATTTGGGAGAAATTTTTTATTTTTTTTAATGGCAAATCGAGATATGTCTGTAGCTGTCACATCAAACCCTCGTTCGTGAAGTATATCGGCGGCTGCACCTATGGCGCACCCTATTTCCAGAACTTTTCTTCCCTTCCCTTTAGTAAAATCGTAATCTTTATTTAAAGACTCGAACCATCCGTAAAACCAGTTTTTGTTTCTTTGAAGTTCCGATGGACCGAAGTTACCTGTAGTCCCGAAATAGTATTTGATAAAATACTCTTTGTCAAAAGTTTTTTTAAAATTGTCGGTGTAGTTTTTTAGCATTTTTAGATTATAGCATTAGGTGATGTTTGAGATAAAAAGTTCTAACGTCGTCCACCAGCCTGGACTCTAAAAAAATGGTAAGCTTTATGCCTTCTATTTTTTTTAGATTTTGCAGTGATGAGAACCGTAAGGTTCGCTCAACTCGCAGTTTCCGATACGAAGTGAGGATTACTGCGAGTTAGTCCCGCCATGGCGGGGAATCCTTCCCCCTGGACCAGGCTTGCCTGGCTTCGCACATACGAAGACCAGACCCGTGCATCTCTTACAGATGCTCAAGGTAATGTCCTCGTTTACAAATGTTTCAATAAAATCTTCCCGACTGCTTTACTACTTTCCAGATATTGGTGCGCTTCAGCAATCTGATTGAATGTAAATGATTTTATTTCAAGTAATGATCTTATTTTTTTTCCTTCATCTCAACTAAACAGATTATTTCTATAGTTTTTTGTCAGGAATAACTATTACCTGAGGATCTGTATAAGCAAAAATAGTTTCTACAAAGCCCTCCTTTCCAAGTCCAGCTCGCCCAAAACCGCCAAAAGACATAAAATCTGAACGATAAGTAGGAATATCATTTATAATAATTCCTCCCCATAAAAGATCTTTAGTTAATAAGTTATCAGGGATTTTTGCAAATGTAAAAATTGAGAGTTGTAGACCAGAACGTACATAATCATTTCTGAATGAATTTATAATTTCTGCATATTCTTTATATGAAGAGTATGTGTATATAAACACGATTGGTCCAGATAAATCATACTCGAGATGGAATCTAATATCTTTTACATTCAAAGAAGGGAACATATAGAGAGAAGGATACATCAAGTCTTTTTTCCTTTTAAAAGGGAGAAGAGATTTATATTCTTTACCTTTTAAAAGATTTTGTATATTTTTATGAGTTTGGTTTACATAATGTTCATTTATTAATGGCCCGATGGACTTCTTTATCGCATTTTTACTATCTTTTTCCAACTCTTCTCGTATCTTAAGAAGTTCATTTCGTAATTTTTCAATAAAAAGGGATTGAGTTTTATGTATAAATAAATGTTTTATAGATACGCATCTTTGTCCATTTTTAGCAATAATGCCGTCTATGATATTATGTAAAAGTTTATCATCAAATTTTTTATAGTCAGGTGCAAAAATAACAGATGAATTTCCTCCAGATAATTCCATATGATATTTCTTAACTCCCCCCAGTTGAATGATCTTCTTACCGGTATCATATCCTCCTGTAAATGAAATAATGCCAATTCTTTCATCGGAAACTATATCCTCAAGATCTTTTTGTATTGAAGTATCTATTAGTTCAATAAAATGTCTTTTTGTTGCTTTTTTTATAATCTCAAAAAGGAGTTTGCCTATTTTTTTACTAAATGCTGATGGTTTAAATAAGATAGAGGTTGAAGCTATGAGTCCACACGCAATTTTATGAGCAGGAGAGCTTAATGGACTGCTGAAAGGGGTTATTACTAGAATAGGACCTCTTGGTCGTCTCCTTTCTAGAATAATTTTTCCTTTATATTCTTTCTTCGTTGTCTGAATGGTATTCGCAAATTGAATGGCCGTATTGAAAGTATCAATCGCTCTCTGTACTTCTTTTTGAGAATCTAATTCTGTTAGCTTAACTTCTTCCTGAATAGTTTTTGATAAGTTTCGTTTATTTGTCTCTAATGATTTTATTATTTTTTTAAATATACTTCTTTTTTCTTCAACCGAGATAAATTGTGCTTTAAAAAACTCAGCGGATATAAAGGATAATTTTCTTTCTAGAGTTGTGTTCATTTTTTCTCTTTCAGATATTTCATAAACTGTTTCTTATTTTCTATTGGAGTAGCAGTAGGACGACCTAAATCCTTTCTTGATCCAGGATGAACCTTTATAACAACTGCACAAGGTTTTTTAAGAACACTAAAATCTAAGCATTCCAACTCTTCTTTTTTCATCACTAACAAAATACTTTTGTATCCTGACCCCTCTAAGATTGGTTTCCAAGATATACGGTTAGATACTGAAGGCTGTGCTCCAGTACTTTCATAGGATTCATTATCAACGATGATATGTATAAGATTTCTAGGCTTATAATGACCAATTGTTGCAAGTATTCCCATCTTCATAAGAATCGACCCATCTCCATCGATAATAAAGACATCTTTGGCAGTATTGAGAGCAATTCCGAGACCTATACTAGCTGTATGACCCATTGATCCTACTGCAAGGAAATCATATTTATGACTCATGTTGTGTTTTTCTCTCAGTTCAAAGAGTTCCCTTGAGGTTTTTCCTGTAGTTGAAACTATGGGATTATTTTGTGTAAGTTTTAAGATTGCCTCTAATACATCTTCGCGACTCATTGGAAATAAAATATTTTTTTCTGTCTTTTTTGAAATATCATTAAATAATGAAGAAGAAAAAATCATAACAGTGGGATGCTTGTGAGACATCGCTTCGTCTTTCAATGCTGATAATTTCATTTTCATTTCATATGGCTTATCGGAAGCAAACTCGTAAGGAATACGTAATGTTTCCAATAACTCAATCATTATTTGACCCATTAGGGCATGTTGTGGTTCGTCTTTTACACCAGGTTTACCTCTCCATGTAAGGAAAATAACGAGAGGTATACTATAAACAAGCTGTGCACAAAGAGAAGTAAGAGCGTTAATGGCATTCCCTAGTCCTGAATTCTGCATATAAACGAGTGGAATATTACCTGTTGCAAGATAATATCCTGTTGCAATAGCAACCGCTTCTCCTTCATTTGTAGCAAAAATATGCTCTATATCTTTTTTATCAGTAATGTCAGACAAGAAAGGTTTTAAAAAACTACAAGGTACACCCGTTATAAACTTGAAGTCAAGTTTTTTTAGAATTAAAGCAAATTGTTCTGGTCCCATATAACTATGAGGGTATTAAATTAAGCACTTCCTGAATGGGCAAACACAGTTTATCTGCTTCAGAAGATCTTTGATGTTTTAAAATAAGTTCAGCTACATTAACCATTGCTGGATAAGCACTTCGAATTAAATGATTAGCATATATGACGACTTTAATTCCTGCCTCCTCAAGTTGATCTTCCGTTATAGTATTGTATGTTGTAGGAACAACTACTAAAGGACGACCTTTTGCAAAAGACTGATAAGAATTAGCAAATGTTAATATCTCTTCTGGTGATCTCATCTTGCTATGAATTAATATTCCGTCTGTTCCTGCTTGAAGATAGGCTTTAGCACGTCTGAGGGCATCGTCTATACCTTTGTTGAATATAAGGCTTTCGATTCTAGCAATTACCATAAAATCCTTTGTAATTTGGCTTTTTTTCCCAGCTTTTATTTTTTCACAAAAATTCTCTACTGAATCTTGGTTTTGATTATTCACATCAAACAAGGAATTTTTTTTAAAGCCAATTTTATCTTCTATAACAACAGCTGATATACCCATACGTTCTAATGAACGTACGGTAAAAGGGAAGTGCTCAATAAGGCCTCCGTTATCTGCATCAAAAACAATTGGTTTTGTTGTCACTTCAAGAATCTCTTGAATAGAAAGAAGGCGAGACGTTGTATCAACAATTGATGTATCCGGCTTGCCTTTAGACGTGGAATCAGTAAGACTACTTTCCCATATACCATCAAACTCTATCTGTTTCCCATGTCTTTTAATATTTGTTTTTTCAACAATTAGGCCGGTTAAACCGTTGTGAGCTTCAAGTATTCGTATAATTCGTCTCTTTTTAAGTAGCTTTCGAAATTTTTTAACTCGAGCCGCCGAAGGTATCATAGAAAATATTATAGTTTAGATTTAATGACTTTAGCAATATTAGATACTTCCGATGGATTCATTGAATCAAATAACGGTAATCCTGGAAGTAGAGCATGTACGCGTTCACGGGTTGTGGTAGGATTCCTTCCTCGAGGCTGAGCCAATAGGATCTCCAAATTGGGAACAAATTTATGCAGATAATCTACCGTGCCCATCATACCCATAACATCACCTGCTACTAGCACTGCGGCTTTTACATATTGCATCAAATTAGAATCTGCCAAAAAGGTTGATACATTTGCTTCAATTGGATCTCCTCCTGCTTCGGCCATAATAACCTCAGGATTACCGCTATTCATAAGATTAAATAATGTATAAATTGCAGGTGTAAATCGAGATGGTGAAGTATAAGTTGTAGCCAAACCGACATCAGGAAAATCGAGCCAAGGCATTGCCCCCGCATCCGCAAGTGATCTAATATCTCTCATCCGTCCTGTTCCAGAAAATTTAGTTGCTCCTACTCCTTTACCATCTTCTATCAAGGCACGAGTAATGGCCATTGATGCAGTTGTTTTCCCAACTTCCGCGCTTGTACCCATAACAAGAATAATAGGAGCTGAAGGTTTTAAATTTTCATCCCAAGGACCAAAAATTTTTTCTAAACTCAATTGTTTATCTTCTTTATTTAAAAGGCCAACTGGTTGAAGTTCCATGAGTCCAGATCTCATACTTGACGGAGCGCCAGATGCTATACCAATTACTCCTCCAGCGGCTAAGAGTTGAAGTTGCGTTTCTGGCTGGATTTCTATGCCTTCAAGAGGGACATCCCCTGATTCAGAAGTTCCACTATGTCTATTTGCGAGGACTCCAATGAGGTAATCTCCAGGATATATTCTACAATCTTTTCCATCCGAATTTTCTATTTGATTTCTTGCGCCATCAGTTAGGGCTTTAACAAGAAGCAAATCACCTTCCATAGCAATCCCTTCTGGTTGAATACGAACAGAGGACCAGACAATCGGAAAACGGACATTGGAAGAAATAGATTTTACAGGAAAACCATCTACTTCCAACAACCTCCCTCTATCTTGTAAGTATGGAAAAACTTCTGATGATCTTGACATAATATCTTGTATTGAATACCTATATTATAGTTATAAAGGACAAGATCCAGCAGCTATTACGGCCATAGAATCTTTTTATATGTTGAAAGCTTATATTGTACAATCCAGAAATGGGTTAAATAAGAAACAGAAATATTTTTTGAGTAAGAAGAAAAAATATCTATTAATTCTTCTTTTGTATAATAATTTTTTAGAATATCAAATTTTTCTCCGCTATCAAGCGTTCTTTCCTTCCATGTATCTTGGCTTCCTTTTTTTTTGATAAGTTTTCCTCCTAATTCTTGTCTGTAAACGGCATCAACGAACATAATAGGCGATCCTAAATTGACTCGACTATGAAACGACAAAAAAAATTTAGTAATTTGTTTTTTTGGAATATGTGAAAACCAAAAATTTGACATTCCTCCAGTAAAACGAGGAACACTGATTGGGGGATTATGGGCATCTCCAACCAAAAATTGGAAAGATTCATCGGGAATTCTTTTTGATGCAATCTCTAGCATTTCTATACTTATATCAGATGCCAACACTTTTTTTGCACTTCCACTTAAATATTTTGTCCAATACCCTGTACCACATGCAAGTTCTAAAACATACTTATCTTTAAAGAGTCTTGCAATCTCTTTTCTTATGTATTCCTGCTCTTTAATACGAACAGGAATATTACGACGGTACACCGCATCATATTCTTTAGCTCGTTTTGAATAATATTCTTTTAGATTAAGATCTAATTTTTTCTGCATACGGAAAGCAGCCTCTTTGCATTAAGTGGGTCGCATACTTTTAATTCAACATTATATACTCGTTCTGCTCTTTCATTGATTTCAGATGGAAGCATACTATCATTCGTTGAACCATTTTTGATAGTTTCATACAGTTCTTCCCAATCTATTGCAGTATTGTGATTGCCAATCATTTCCTCAACAGTAAACAATCCCGATTGCTCAAGTGTTTGCTTTAATGAATCTGGAGTAAAATGTTGGAAATGCTTATCTCTTATAGGTTGGTGTCTACTTGGCACACGAACTACAAATATCCCATCCTTCTCCAATGTTCTATGAATTTCTTGTATTACCTGAAAAATAGTGTCTGGTGGAATATGTTCCAATACTGCGATCATAGTAGCCATTGGCACAGTCCCTGACTCAATTGGAAGTCTTGCGATATCTCCTACAATTGTATTCTTCCGAAGACTTGATGGCATAAGACTTGTGGCTTTTTCTGATAGATCAATACCTACTGATGAAACTCCTCGAGCTGAAAGTTCTTCCATCAGTACCCCTTCTCCACATCCCAGGTCAAGTACCACTCGGGGATTAAATCTTTGAATGACATCAGCTGTCAGCATAAGTTTACCTCGTGACTCAATCCCTAAAGCATTTTGTTGTAAAAGTCGTTCTCTATGATAACCACCCTCAACTACATACTGATCTTCCTGTAGTTTATATTTTATGTCAGGATTCATAGAGATCTGGCTGCATGTGAATATTATATAAATGACGTGGGTTAATAACTACTTGACCAATATCATCAGTTCCGGTCGAAACAAACGTCCTACGCGCATGAGCAACGACCCGATTATCCATAATAATTAGTTCTCCTGGTTGCAGCAGAGTCTCAATATGTGGTGCAGTCTGTAATGCTTCATCGAATCTTTGGACTGCTTCTACATACCGTTCGCCATTTTCAATCGATGGTGCTAACTTTGTTAAAACAGATAGCATATTCTCTTTGTATCGTAATCCCAGCGTTCCATTGCCGTCAACGAAGAAAAGTATTGGCATATGTGCAGTTTCATCCTGTATATGAGTTGCAGTAAATCTAACAGGTGTACTTGTAAGAAGTTGAAAATCTTCTTTAAATGTGTCAGGAAATTGTAGCCCCATCTCTGCCACTGCATCTTGAGCACGAACAAACCTTGATTCACCATTCATTTCTGCTGGTTGATTCGTCCATCCAGGATTGACCATTAATAGTGCAAAATATCGCGGTCTTTCCAATCCCCATGATTTTGCGGTATGAGGTCTTAATTCTCCATCTTTTTCTGTTGCGAGCCTGTCTTCAAGTTTTATATCGGACCTAAATCTTACATCACCAACATAGTCTGCAGGTGTAGTCCCGGTTGCACGATATTTTGGCATTAGTGGTCCAAATCCACTACAAAACGAAGCAAGTACTTCTTGATCGTGAGGAAAATGGGTCAGCTCGACTATGTGATTTTTATCAAGTGCTTTTCTTGCAAGTTCTGAAGCCTGCAAAGAACCTTGACTATAATCGACAGGTATACCTAGACGAAATTCATCTGGTCTCGGTATTTGCCTTTGTTCTATCGGAATACTCATAATTTTAAGACAAAACTCATCTTAATAATTTTAAAAAATACTACATAGTGATATAAATGTCAAATATGTGGTTTTTAGATGTAATCAATACATATTTTCTCTATAAAGGTAGTGATGGTAATTGAGTAATCATATAAAAAAGTTGAGCATATCCTTTTTTAAAGGAATTTTTTTCTACATATTCCTTTACAGAATGAGTATTATATCCTTTACTTGTTCCAATGGTTACGGTAGGAATTCCCAGGTTAAGTGAAATGTCTCCGTCAGCATTGCCTTCTTTATAGAATGAGGTTATATGTAATTTTTTATGAATATTTTCTGTAAAAGTAATCAGAGGATGATTCTTACCTAATGCTACCGGTAATGAATCTGCAATAATTTTGATCTTTACTATTGATTCAGGATAATGCTTTTTGTATGAACGTATTGTTGTATTAAATAATGTATGTATTTTTTTAAATTTCATCATAGAAAGAGACCGGAATTCATACATAACAGATGCAGATGTTGGGATAACATTAATAGATTGTCCTCCATCAAGAAGGCTGAAGGTATAACTTGTTTCACCTTTTTGAAATAGATCAGATTTCTGAAGATCAGTAATGAGATTTGCGAGTATGCAAACAGCATTAGGATTGCCGAAATCTCGCCAACTATGTCCACCTTTATCACAAATAACTTCAATTTTCGCTCTAAATTGACCAATAGCAGCTGTAGTAATTCTTCCGACATTATGACTTTCAACATTAATAACTGTAGTAATATGTCTATTATGTTTTAAAAAATATTTCATTCCTCGCTTTCCGCCAATACCTTCTTCACCGACAGTAAATAAAAATATAAGGTTATAGGCAGGAGTTATATGACCATCTTCCAAAAATTGTAATAAAGTCAGGAGAGCCACTACTCCTGAAGTATTATCACATACCCCATGTCCATAAATACGATTACCTTTTATAGAAATATTGTTATTTTCTACTTTTAACGCAGTATCCGTATGTGCAACTAAAAGAACATTTTTATTCTGTTTTCCATGTAAAAAAGCTGATAGATTGCCTTCTTTATCAACAGAGATATTTTTTAGAAATTGATATCGAGCAACCTTTTCTTTTAAATACTTTATTTTCTTTTCTTCTTCAAAAGGAGGTGAAGAAATTGATGCAATGGTTTTAATTTCTTTAACTATTGATTCGAAATGATCATCAATAAAATCTAAAGGATTTATTTCCATGGTACCGAATAATTATAACAAACCCTACATTAATGAGGAAACTATGGGTATTTTTTGATAATTGAAATAGTTTTGATGATAAAAAGTTCCAACACCTGCCTTCGCCCTTTGTTAGGCGAATGGCTTCGGTAGGGCAAAGCCAGCCTGAACTTAGAGCTTTCTAGCAATTTATTTTTGTTCTAAATATTTTATTATCAAGTTAGTCGATTTACTATATTCTTCATAAGCATCACCTTGCATATTAAACTCCGATTTTGTCATAAGCATTCGAATACCTGCACGTACTAACATTTGATCAAAATGATTTATCTTTTCAAAATATTTTAATACTTCCATATCACCTGTCCATGGACCAATCCAATAAGCAAATATTGCTAGTGCGAATTCTACTGGTCGATAATAAGGAGCAATATCAATAATACCCGGCTTTAAAGTATCTACTAGAAGGATATTTGCAGGTCCAAGATCGCCATGAATAATCTGATTTTCAATACCTTCAACAGGTTTTCTAAATGCAAATAATTTTTTAACTAATGGTTCTATCTTTGGATTAATTTTATTAGGTAAGTCGCCCCATGCATATCTATCAGATCTTCTATATTCACTATCTTCATCAAAAAAAGAAGGACGAGGTACATTTTTAATGGCTTTATGGAAATCAATAATTGCATTAATAATCAATGGGATATGTCTTTTGTATTCATGATTTCCTTCAAGAAATATCCAGGCACTCCAACCATTATTAGTAATCCATTTTCCATCTAGTGATGCAATCGGTCGTGAAACTCTAAATCCATCTTCATTAATATTGTGAAATAGATCTATTATCCATTTCGTTTGTTCCAGCGAGTCGTTATTAATATGTTTTAGAACTATATTTCCGGATCTATACGTCCTCCCTTCACCACTTTCCATAAGAATGGCATTACGATCAACATTAAATTGTTTTGCAATATCTTCATCAAGAAAAAAATTCTTTTGACCTATCATGATGAAATTATAGACTATAATGACAATCTAAAATACTATAACAACTTCAAACTTTTAAGTTTCTTAATTCAGTGTAATATTTTTGATAGAATATTACTATGTCGATAAACGATATTATCAAAAATAAGCCATACCTAGCTTGGTATATAAAAGATCCGGAAATACTTTCAGATGAGTCGGTTCTGGAACATATATTGAATTATGGAAACTGGATCGATGTGCAACAATTTATCAAAATCAAAGGTAAAGATAAAACATCCAAGTTATTTAATAAAACCATATTGAATAAAAGGACAAACTACTCTCCAGCAATTAAGTCATATTTTTCCCGTTATTTTAATATTAACCATGTATAGAAATATTCTTGTTATCAACCAAGAACAATTGCTTCCTTTTGTAAAATCATTTTCCTCAAATTTTTACCTTGCTGGCGGTACAGCAATTGCTCTTCATCTCGGTCACAGAAGATCTATTGATTTTGATTTATTTACAGATAATACTTTTGATCCAATGCAAATACGAACTAAAATTTCGGCGGGATATAAAATTGATCAAACGTTTTCTCAAGGAGAAGGAGAATTAACAGTACTAATTAATAAAGTTAGAGTTACATTTTTCCATTATCCTTTTGCAATAGAACGATCAACTGATTTTAATAACATCATTAAGATACCGGATCTTATTACACTTGGGGCAATGAAAGCATTCGCGTTAGGAAAAAGAGCTAAATGGAAAGACTATGTTGATCTTTATTTTATTTTCCAAAAATATTCATTTCAAGAACTAATTGATAAAACAAGCAGTATCTTTAAAACAGACTTTAATGAAAAGCTGTTCCGCATTCAACTTGGTTATTTTGACGATATTAATTACTCAGAACAAGTTGATTATATAACTGGATTTGAAAAAAAAGATACTAATATAAAACAATTTCTCGAAAAAATAAGTCTTTCTTAAATACAAGTTTAGCTTACTAAATTTGTATGTAAAAAAGTTTTAACGTCCCTTAGTAGTCTGAACCATAAAAAAAGTCGGGATTTATTCTTGACTTTTTTTATGAATTAAGAAAGGATGAGAACCGTAAGGTTCGCTCAACTCGCAGTTTCCGATACGAAGTGAGGATTACTGCGAGTTAGTCCCGCCATGGCGGGGAATCCTTCCCTCTGGACTTGGAGCTATATAACAGCATTCTTTGTTGATATAATTCTTTATGTCTAATGAAGATCTACGTAATGGGGAAAATTTGCATACAAGAACATATCAATATGGCGACACAACGTTGAATGTAACACGTAATGGATTTTTTAATAACTACCTCCATCTTCAAAGAGGTACACAAAATTTATCTATACCCGATTTACCAGAAGGTGATCCTGCTCTATACGATAATGAACTAAAAAAATTAAAGATCAAAATCTTTCCTTCAGTCTTTAATACTGCTTCATACGATCCAGGTAGCCATAGTTTATTATTTCATCCCCATGTTTTTGCTTCACCGATCTTCCCTTACACTCTTTTTCAAGAACTAAACCATGCAAGATTTTCTAGAGTCGTTAATGAATTTATTATTCAACCTGATCATTCAGGTTTAGATTTACCGGAACTATTCAGAACCCATTTACCAAAAAGAATACAAAAATTAATTATTGGAAAACAAAAAGGTGAACGAGCTAATTATCCCAATTTAAATACCAGATTTTTCGGTAGTTTAGTACACGAATTAATAGCAATAAAATTAGCAGTCCTTGATACTTTACAATGGAATGAAGGAGATGTAACAAATATGGGTCTTTCCGAAGGTGATTTTACAGAAAACATTTTTTTAGAATTATTAGATTGGGCAGTGAGTTATGGATATCCAAAACATTTGTGGATAGATAGACAAGGAGATATACCAAAAGTACGCAGGAAAAATTTAAGAGAAATGGTTGAAAATAAACGAAAATTCTTATTAACCCCTCTAGAGCAGAGATCTGTCTCATACGAAGGACATAATCTTTATCCTGAAGGGACTATAGATAATTTATTAAAAATTTTCGAATAAGTTTATGTAAAGGGTTCCAATATAGTCCACCAGCCTGGACTTAGAGCTTTATAACAAAATAAAATAGCACAATCAACTCCAAATTGTTAAAGATAATTATATTCTATAATACTAAGTATCATGGATAGAAGAAAAGTTATTGCCGCTTTAGGAATAGCAGGAATGGTAGTTCCAATGCTAACAAGTGCTGCTAGGAATGCATTAGAGCCAATTTTGCCTACTGATAAACATATATTTAACACTCAAGGTAGCAAATTTGTATTTATAGGAAGTGACCATCTACAAGATCCAAAAGTTAATATAGAAGAGCCCCTTGATGCCCTTTTTTTAGAAACAGGTATGGAAGGATACCTGAAGCAGGGTTCAACAGAATATCAAGATCCTCATGTAGAAAGAACGTATCAGTGGATTTCTCCTAAAATTAGATCTGAAAATATTCCAATTCTTTATGGGGATATTCCCTTTAGGAATATATTAACTGGATACGGCAATATAGCAATCGCCACAGGAGTTTCTGTAGGAGCTGCAGCATTTTCCGCTGACCAGATAGCTGTCCCCCGTCGAAGTTTTTTTAAACGAGGAGCTACTGCATTACTTGGTCTTTGGGGATATGGAAAGTTAGGAAATACATTATTTGCTGCGATACCAGAAATACTTAGAAGTAACAGACTAAAATATGCAAGAGATTTGGGTATAGCAGCAGAAATAGCACATCCAGAAGATCTTTCTCTTCTTTTCAGAAATGCAGTAATTGCAGACAAATTATTATTCTATGCACAACAGCTAAAGCAACAGGGTATAGAAGAACCTACTATTGCATTGGCTATGGGAGAAGGGCATGAGTTAATTTCTGAATATCTTAAGCATGGTAAAAAATTTTGTTTAGAAATAATTGATAACTATCCTGAACCTTTATTGACTGCTTTTTTTGGAGATAATTACAGTGACTATTTACCTACTTTATATGAAGTAAGAAAAGAAGGTAATGCGACAAACGCAAAAATGTTTCAAGATCCAGATTTGTTAAGAATAACTGGGAAAGAACAAGAAATTACTACTGGTAGTTCAGAAATTTTAGGATAAGCTAGATTGATAAATTTGATTTTTTTTTGCATAAAAGTTCCAACATAGTCCATTTTTTGACTACTCTCAAGAGTAAATAGCTCATCAAGTCAGTCTAAATAACGTTAATATGAGCTTATTTATGGCATATATTAACTGAATATTGACTTTAAAACGTTAATATGGTAGAATACAACTATGAGATTAACTAGATTACAGAGAATATCTGAATTATTTGCCCAATATCAACTAAAAACCAAAGATAAAGAGTCTATTCTTTCCATGGTGGATGACGTGGAAATTGCAGAACGTGTATACAACTCCAATGCAATTGAAAACTCAACTCTTACCCTCCCAGAAACGGAAAAGATCCTTCTTCAGCTTGAAATAAGTAGACATATTTCACTCAGAGAGATTTTTGAAACAAAAAATTTAGCCCAAGTATATGGATATATAAAAAAAACGGCACAACAACAGCCACTAACTATTGACATGATTTTACTTATTCATAAAATGCTTTTGACAAATATTCGTGATGAGGTTGCGGGAAGATTTCGGAAGGAAGGAGAAATGGTGAGAGTAGGTAACCATATCGGCTTACCTTCTGAGTTTATTGATAAACGCATTCAGGAACTATTAATTCGTTACAACTCTGAAATGGCTACACCTTTTATCCATCGAATTGCACATTTACATGCCGAATTTGAAAGTATTCATCCGTTTATTGATGGAAACGGAAGGATAGGAAGAGTTTTGAATAACTATTTACTTACTCGTGAAGGATTTCCCCCTATTATTGTAAGAAACAAAGAAAAAGAAACATATTATTCAGCTCTCCGTTCTTACGATGACTCTCATAATTTCAAACCAATGATACGTATCGTTGAGCTTGCTGTTCTTGAATCTCTACATAAACGTCTTGCGTATTTGGATGGACTAGAAATCATTCCCCTTTCTCAATATGCAGAATCTAGACAAAATTCGTTTCATGCTTTGTTAAATACTGCGCGAAGACAGACAATTCCAGCGTTTAGAGAAAAGGGAGTATGGAAAATAGGAAAGAATTAAATTCGTGCATAAAAGGTTCCAGCATAGTGCACCCTCCTTCGTGCCTACTTCGCCAAAGTAGCTAAGAAGGCCGAGTAAAACTTCAGTAACTAACCCCGCCTGGACTTAGACTTTCATAACAAGATAGTATTTTATCTGAATTATAATAATTTTCTTGCTATCATTATATAAATGAATCGAACTTTACAATTTTTTAAACCTACTTTTAAGAAAATAATAATTGCATTAGCTATTTGGGGAATAATATGGATAATTTACTTCTTTTTTTTTGAACTCTGCGCATATATCGATTGCGCTGGTACAACTACCCATATGGCTTCTTGTTGTAGCAATTTTCAGAATACACTATTACCATTTTTAAATCGACTTCAGCCAATTTTTCCATTTATTGCTTACTTACTATCTTCTTTGTTAACTAATAATTTTTATAAAAAAGTCTAACATCGTCCACGAGCCAAAATCAATATTTTTATGAATGTAGAATCATTTGCAATTCTTCAATTTGTCTTTTTAAAACTGGAAGATCTTCATTAACAGTGTCCCAGACTAATTCTAAATCAACAGCAAAATATTCATGAATTAAGATATTTCTCATTTCTACAATTGCCTCGATAGGAATTTTAACATCCTTTACTGATTTATCTTCTTCTTGCAATGTCTTTTCTAGCCTATTTATTGCTTCTCCGATAATCTCAAACTGGCGAATGACTGCTTAAGTTTTTTCTTTATTTTGAACAAATTCCTCAAAACTTACTCCTTGAGTAAACTCTTCAATAAACCTGATTGCCTCAAATATATGCTTTATATAAGCTTCACTCTTCATAGAGTGTATATGCAGAATTTAATATAGAATCTTTCATGTAAGGACTAATACTTCTATATGTGATTAAATCTACTTTCTTTTGTAGTGCTTTTTCAAGATCCAACTTCATACTAGCAAAACGAATCAAACCTAATTTTGAAGGGGGGTACACTAAAAGATCAATATCGCTACTTTCTTCCCTTGCTGTACCTTTTGCATAGGAACCAAAGACTGCGATCTTTTTACAGTTATATTTTTTACACACAGAAACAACCTGTTGCTTTATTTGATCAATTGTTTGCATATTAATAATTATAACAAACCCTACATTAATGAGGAAACTATGGGTATTTTTTGATAATTGAAATAGTTTTGATGATAAAAAGTTCCAACACCTGCCTGCCGGCAGGCAGGTAGTACACCCTCCTTCGCCACGTCTGACGTGGCTTCGGATTGGCAGAGCCTGGCTGGACATGGAGCTTTGCTACAATCAATATCTCCGTGTTGCCAGGTAGAATAATGTTACCGAGATAAAGCACATTAACAAGTCGTTGCCAGGTTCAGGAATGTTACCATGCAAGAGTTAGAAAT
>MFZZ01000009.1:1092-47549 GCA_001789555.1 Candidatus Roizmanbacteria bacterium RIFCSPHIGHO2_12_FULL_38_13 | reverse complement strand
AGTGAACTTAAAGTTAATGACGAAGTTGAGATCGTTGGTATTAAAGCTTCCAGTAAAACAGTCGTCACCGGAATTGAGATGTTCCGCAAAACACTTGATGAGGCAAGAGCGGGAGACAACACAGGTCTTTTGCTTAGAGGAGTAGAAAAAGATGATGTTGAAAGAGGTCAGGTCATTGCCAAACCAGGCAGTGTTACCCCTCACACCGAATTTGAAGCTGAAATCTATGTTTTGAAAAAAGAAGAAGGCGGACGTCATACTCCATTTTTCAAAGGATATAGACCACAGTTTTATATCAGAACAACTGATGTAACCGGTGAAATTCAGTTGCCATCAGGTGTAGAAATGGTCATGCCGGGCGATAATATCAAAATTAGCGCCAAGCTGATCTATCCGATTGCGCTTGAAGAAGGCTTGAAGTTTGCTATCCGCGAGGGTGGTCACACTGTCGGAGCTGGAGTCGTAACCAAAGTAACAAAGTAAACATTTTCATTTTTTTGCACTTTTACAATGCCCAAGGGTAAAATTCGTATTAGATTAAAGTCGTATGATCATCGTCTCATAGACGAGACCTGTCAAAAACTTGTTGACACGGCGATAAAGACCGGTGCCTCGGTGGTCGGTCCTGTGCCACTCCCTACAAGAAAAGAGGTTTATGTAGTCAACAAATCTCCTTTTACTGACAAAGATTCTCGGGAACACTTTGGGCTCATAATTCATAAACGACTTCTTGAAATAGTTAATCCCACTAACCAAACAATTGATTCACTCATGCATCTCGAACTACCGGCGGGTGTTGAGGTAGAGGTAAAAATGTGAACGCTTATCTCAATTTTGAAATCTACTTGAACATAAAGGTTACGTATTATATAATCTAAACTTAATGTACATGTCAATTTTTTGTAAGAAATTGTACTAATTACAAGAACCAGATGGTCCGCGACCAAAGCCCCAGTCTGGGGCTATTTTTTTTAAATCCTCATCTCCCGAACTAAAATCGGGATTTGGGCGATTTTTAGCTCTCCGAATATAGTATTCGGGGAACTTTAACTTTATCAATGAAAATTATGAAAGCAATTTTAGGAAAAAAAACCAGTCAAACACAGGTTATTAACGAAAAAGGTATGAGAGTACCTGTAACAAAGTTGACGACTGCTTCATGTATACTCGTCAATGTTAAATGGCCACAAGTTGATGGCTATGCTGCTATACAACTTGGTTTCGGCATAACTAAAAAAATTGTCAAATCAGTAGCAGGACAATACATAAAAGCGGGGAAAAAAACCCCGCTTCTTCATTTAAAGGAGTTCCGTTTTGAAGCAAATGACAAGACGATCCAAAAAATAGATGAAGAAAAAAAGACTGGAATTCAGCTTGGCGAGACAAAATTATTTATCGGTGACGAGGTAAAACCGGCTGTATTATTTAAGATCGGTGACTTGGTCGATGTTTCTGCAACCGCAAAAGGAAAAGGTTTTCAAGGAGTTGTCCGTCGACATAAGTTTTCGGGAGGTCCTCGTACACATGGTCAATCCGACCGTGAACGAGCACCAGGATCGATAGGTTCGGGTACTACGCCGGGCCGAGTATTTAAAGGTCGACGTATGGCCGGTCGCATGGGCGGCGGCCGAAAGACGGTAAAAAACTTACACGTTGTCCAAGTCGCAGATGAGTCAATGACTGTTTCGGGTTTGATACCCGGCGCAACGGGAGCTTTGGTTGAAGTTCGTTCGTTATCATAATAGACACTATGGATAAAGTTAAACAAAAAATACCAGCAAAGACTAAAGCCAGTGAAACCAAAAGGTTAGAGATACCGATATATGATTTAACTGGTAAATCAGGATCAACCGCGGATCTTACACCTGATATTTTCGGACACAAGGAAAATGATGCGCTTATTGCACAATACATGCGTGTTTATAGTCAGAACCAACGCCAAGGAACAGTTTCAACAAAAACTCGTGCGGAGGTTGTCGGTACAACGGCAAAAATGTATCGCCAAAAAGGTACGGGTCGAGCACGTCATGGATCGGGTAAAGAGCCGATCTTTGTTGGTGGCGGTGTTGCTTTTGGTCCAAAACCCAGAGTTTTTTCTAAAAGCCTAAACAAAAAACAAAGGAGACAGGCGCTTTGTATATCTTTGAGTTATAAAGCAAAGCAAAAAGCCGTAATTGGCGTTGACAAGGATGCACTTTCCATGAAACCAAAAACCAAAAAAATTGCTGATCTCCTAAACACATTAAAACTTAGTGGCAAAAAAATCTTGTTTGTTCTGCCACAGTTATCAAAAAATGGATTTGTATTGTCAAGTCGCAATATTGCCCGAATCTCGCTCATAGGAGCGACAACCTTAAATCCTTATGAAGTGTTTCAAAGTGATGTATTGGTTTTCGTAGGTGATGCACTAGATGTATTAGTTAAGCATTTGACCGTAAAAAAATGAAATCAAACGAAGTTATAATCCGCCCGATAATTACCGAAAAATCAAGCACCCTGGCACAGGCTAGTGTTTATGCATTTGAGGTTAACAAGCGTGCAAATAAACATCAAATTTCCAAAGCCTTGGAAGATTTATATAAGGTTTCGATTTCATCTGTTTCGGTAATAACTCGAAAAGGCAAGGAAAAACGGATCGGTCGACGCATGGTGCCTCGTATCCTTCCCGACAAAAAAATTGCCTATATCAAAGTTACAAAAGGCACGATAGATCTTTTCCCGCAATCATAAATAAGCGGATAGCGCATAGATTAATAAAAATAAAATGCAAATACCAAAAACACAAAATCCACAAAAAGGTTTGATCAAGATCCTGAAAAAACACAGCGGTCGTGACTCAAGTGGAAAAATTACAGTTAGACATCAAGGCAAAAGACAAAAACGTTATTATCGATTGATAGATTTCAAGCGTGACAAACGCGATATAGTCGCCACTGTAAATCATCTCGAATTTGATCCGAACAGAAATGCATTTATTGCTTTGGTAACTTATGAAGATAAAGAAAAAAGGTATATTCTCGCACCGACGAATTTACAGATAGGAGATAAAGTGGTTTCAAAAGAAAAAGCTGAAATAAAAATCGGCAATGCGCTTCAGCTTAAGAATATTCCAGTCGGTGTTGAAGTTCACAATATAGAGATGTATCCGGGACAGGGGGGCATGATGACACGAGGAGCCGGTACATTCGCCACTGTTATCGCCAAGGAAGGACCTTATGTTCACATAAAACTTTCTTCGGGTGAGGTTCGCCGATTTCAGAGTGAATGTTTTGCGACTGTTGGTCGCGTGTCAAACATTACCCACAAAGACGAAGTTATCGGCAGAGCCGGACGCAGTCGTCTAATGGGAATACGTCCAACTGTTCGAGGAACGGCGCAAAACCCGAGGACGCATCCTCATGGTGGTGGTGAAGGCCGAAGCGGCGAGGGAATGCATCCAAAAACACCGTGGGGCAAACCAGCTCGTGGCAAAAAGACGCGAAAACCAAATAAATGGAGTTCAAAGTTAATTGTTTCGTCTCGTAGCTAAAACAACATGGAATCTTTAACATATTTCAAAAATCTAAAAGCCTCACCAAAAAAGTTGCGCATGATGCTAAACAGGATCAAAAGCATGCCGCCTCACTTGGCTCTAGATTTTTTGATGTATACCTCAAATGAACAGGCAAGGGTTTTTTATAAAGTTATTAAATCGGCGATTTCCAACGCGACAAATACTTTAAAACTCAAGGATGATATGTTAGAATTTAAGCTTTTCGCTGTAGAGGAAGGTAATGTGTTAAAAAGGCATAAGCCGGGATCTCGCGGAATGGCAAAACCTATAAAAAGACGCATGTCCCATATAAAGATAATAATTGTTGAAAAAAAATCCGCTTCGGCCGTCGGCCCGAAGAAGCTAGCCTCTGGGCAGACGAAGTCGGCGGACAAGGAAATTAAAAAGACTAAGGTTGAAAGTAAAAAAATTAGTAAATAAATATGGGTCAAAAAGTACATCCACACGGACTACGATTGGGAATAATCTATAACTGGAGCTCGCGGTGGTTTTTTTCAAATAAAAAAACATATCGTGAGTCTGTTTATGAGGATGCAAAGATCAGAAAGCAGCTCATGGATAAGTATAGTTATGCCGGTGTAACCGATATCATGATAGAACGTGCTATAAAAAAAATAACCGTGATTATTTATTCGGTTAAGCCGGGTATGATCATCGGTCGTGGCGGAAAAGGTCTTGAGGATGTAAAGAAAATTATTGTTTCCCATATCAAAAACCTAAAAGACGAGAAGCAAAAACAATCGCGGATTGAACTGAAAATTGAACCTGTAAAGAAACCATACACACACCCTTATTATGTTGCTCAATCGATAGCCGAGAAATTGGCACGTAATTTCCCTCACCGCGCAGTGGTACACAGCACGATGAGCCGCGTCATGGAAGCCGGAGCCCGTGGAGTACGTATTCAACTTGGAGGACGTATCTCGGGAGCGGAGATTTCACGAAGAGAAAAATATTTTAAAGGGACTATCCCAAACTCAACTATTAGGGAACGAGTAGAGTTTGCCAAGTATCCTGCTTTGACCAAATCTGGATACGTGGGTGTTAAAGTTTGGATATGTCAGGCATAAAAATATGTTAGCACCAAAAAGACAGAAATATAGAAAACAGTTCAGAGGTTCATGGCGGACTATTGCCGTTAAAGGCAATACCCTTAATTTTGCAAGCCATGGACTGAAGGCAACCGAGCCTGGATGGATCAAAGATCGACAGATTGAGGCCGCTCGTGTGGTGCTTGCCCGTGCAACGCGTAAAGAAGGTAAGTTTTGGATCAGGATTTTTCCCGACAAACCTTATTCAAAAAAACCTCCGGAAGTAACGATGGGGGCAGGCAAGGGCGATGTCGCCTATTTTGTGGCCTCTGTAGTGCCGGGAAAGGTGCTTTTTGAGATAGACGGTCTTGACAATGCATCAAGTCACGCAGTATTAAAAAGTGTTGGCTCAAAACTGTCGGTACGTACAAAAGTTGTTTCACGTAACGTATGAAAAAATTAACCAAGGAGCTGTACGCAAAATCCATTGATGATCTAAACAAAGAAGTAGTTGCGCTTGGCAGTGAGATTGCTAAATTGAAAGTAGAACGCAAAGTAAAACAGGAAAAAGATACAAATTGGCTTTTTAAAAAGCAAAAAAGACTGGCCGCAATTTTGACAATGATTACAAATAAGGAGTCAGAAGTTTCCGCAAAAGGCGGGTTGTCCTCTGGACAAAAACAATAATTTTATGAATATAATATTCACCGGTACTGTTGTTTCAACACGAATGCAAAAAACGGTCGTGGTTCGGGTAGAGACCAAATTCCGCCATCCTGTGTATCACAAGGTCATCACAAAACATAAAAAATTTATGGCCCACAACGATCTTCCTGATATTAAAGAAGGAGATGTTGTCACTATTACACAAACTCGACCACTGTCAAAACAAAAACATTTTATTGTTGTTAAAAAGTTAAATCAGTCAATAAAGTAAAACCTTGTAACTCGCAACTTGTAGCTCGTAGCATTTCAAGTTTCGTGTTATAAGTTATAAGTTACAAGAATAAAATTAAACATGTTGCAATTAAGATCAATGCTCAATGTAGCCGACAACTCCGGAGCCAAAAAGGTACAGCTTATCGGTGTACCTACAAAAGGTAACCGCAAGTATGTATATCTTGGTGAAGTATTTACAGGTGTTGTCAAGCAGGCTTTACCATACGGCCAAGTCCAAAACGGTGAGGTTGTAAGAGCCGTCGTAGTCAGAACAAAAAAAGAAACACGAAGAAAGGACGGTAGTTATATCCGTTTTGATGAAAATGCCTGTGTTGTTTTACTGGCAAATGACGTCAAGGACCCTAAAGGTACCCGTATTTTTGGACCTATCGGATATGAACTTAAAAATAAGGGTTTTAACAAGATTGCCAGTTTGGCCGAAGAAATTTATTGAATTTTAATGAAAATAAAATCAAACGACACCATTGTAGTGATTAAAGGAAAAGATAAAGGCATCAAAGCCAAGGTCGAACGTGTGTATCCAAAATCGGGCAAGGTTTTGGCGCCAACCGTGAACAAGTATAAAAAACACATGAAGAAATCTGAAAGCAACCCTCAAGGTGGAGTTGTCGAAGTCCCGCGACCTCTTAAAATTTCAAATGTGATGTTGGTTTGTCCAAAATGTAAAAAACCGGCACGCATCGGTTATGAAATAGTCGATGATAAAAAATATCGAGTGTGTAAAAAATGTAATAAGAGAATATAAATTGAATAATCTCATGGCACGTTTAAAAGATAAATACAATTCAGAAGTTAAAGAGAAACTTATGAAAGAGCTTAAGCTCGACAATATCTATGCTGTGCCAAGAGTAATAAAAGTTGCTATCAACGTTGGTGTAGGCGAGGCGCTAGTTAATAAAAAGGCAATTCACAATGTACAAGAACAGATCGAGCTTATTGCTGGTCAGAAATCGGTAGTGACGCTGGCTCGAAAATCGATTGCAGCATTTAAGATCAGAAAAGGAGTGCCAATCGGTGTAAAAGTCACGTTACGAGGAGAACGCATGTATTTGTTTCTTGATAAGCTGATAAATATAGTTATTCCACGACTGCGTGACTTTCGCGGAATTTTGAGCAAATCTATAGATCAGCACGGCAATCTTAATATCGGTTTTACCGAACAAACCATTTTCCCGGAGATAGAATATGATAAAATTGACAAAATTCGCGGACTAGAGATAACTATTGTTACAACAGCAAAAAACATACAATCGGGAAAAAAACTTTTTGAGATGTTAGGAATTCCCTTTAATAAGGTTAATTAGAAATTACGAATGACTAAAATTCGGCATTGCTAATTGATAATTGAAAAAATATGGCAAAGACATCAGATGAAGTAAAATTTCTGAAAAAACAGAAATTTCCGGTGCGTCAGGTAAACCGTTGTCCTCTCTGTGGCCGATCACGGGGATATATCAGAAGATTTGGTTTGTGTCGTCTGTGTTTTCGCGAAAAGGCATTAAAGGGAGAAATACCCGGAGTTCATAAAATTTCTTGGTAATATGTCACGATCAATCAAAAAAGGTCCATACATCGACGAAAAATTGCATAAAAAAATTTTAAACCAAAAGTCAGGATCTGATCGCAGTCCGATTAAAACCTGGGCAAGACGATCACAAATCCATCCGGACTTTGTTGGTCACCGTCTTGCAGTTCACAACGGCAAAAGATTTATAGAAGTTTTTATCGTCGAAGCCATGGTGGGCTACAGGCTCGGTGAGTTTGCGCCAACCAGAATATTCCGCGGTCATGGCAAGGTCACGAAGAGAACGGCGGAAAAGACCTAATTTGAAAGTTTTATAAATATGACAGTTGCAGATTTTATAATTCGCTTAAAAAATGGATATATGGCCAAAAGGGACAGTGTCGATGTGCCGTACTCAAAGCTCAATGAATCAATGTTGACAAAGCTCAAGGCTTTAAAGTACATCAACGACTACGATATTGAAGGAGATAAAAAAAGAACTCTAAAAGTAAAGCTTAAATATGATGAAGACGTTGCCGCGATCACCGATGTGAAAATTTTTTCAAGACCGGGCAGACGCTGGTATGTCAATTACAAAGACATAAGACCGGTACTTGGAGGCATGGGTACATCACTTGTTTCGACCTCGAAAGGGGTCATGACGGCAGCCGAAACTAAAAAAAATAGAATTGGTGGGGAGTTATTATTTTCAGTTTGGTAATTATGTCAAAAATTGGTCAAAAAGCGATACCGCTACCGACATCTATTCAAGTAGACATTCAAGGTAAAATGGTTACTGTAAAAGGTTTGAAAGACAGCATGTCTTTTACTTTGCCCAAATTTTTGAGTATCGAAAAAAAGGATGATACACTCGTGGTAAAAAGAGATAAGGATTCATCTTATCAAAAAGCCAGTCACGGTCTGTATCGCAGTCTCATCGCCAATGCCGCCCGCGGTATTGAAAAACCTTGGACCAGACGACTTGAGATAGTAGGAACCGGTTTTAACGTCAAGATGCAGGGCACGGGAGTTGTCCTCCGACTTGGTTTTTCCCATCCGGTCCAGTTCAAACCGCCGGCCGGTATCCAGTTGGCGACCGAAGAAAATAACATTATTATTGTCTCCGGAGCCGATAGACAGCTGGTCGGCCAGGTTGCTTATCAGATAAAATCTATAAAAAAACCCGATCCTTACAAAGGTAAGGGTATTCGTTACCAGGGTGAGCATATTCGCCTCAAGCCGGGTAAAAAGGTAAAAACAGAAGCATAATGAAAAATTCAAATCTAAAACGGAAAATTCGAAGACAGGCAAGAGCACGTGCCAAGATGCTGGGGACTAAAACTCGGCCACGAATTAGTGTCGCAAGATCGAATAAATACATTTATGCGCAGGTTATCGATGATACTTCCGCAAAAACCATTGCCTCCTACAGTAGCCTTACTGTCAAAGTAAAGGGCACCAAGATGGATCAAGCTAAAGAGGTGGGAAAACAACTTGCAGAGATTTTAAAAAAACATAAAATAAGTAACGTTCTATTTGATAGAGGAAGTTATATATATAAAGGAAGAGTCAAGGCTTTGGTCGAGGGATTACGTGAAAATACTATAAAAGTATAAAATTATTTACAAACAAATGTACAACCGCAGACAAAATCAACAATCTGACAAAAAATTTAACGAAAGGATTTTACACCTGCGTCGCGTTTCCAAAAAAACGACGGGAGGTAACTATATATCTTTTTCGGCTCTTGTAGTTGTGGGTGACGGTAAAGGTCAGGTAGGTCTTGGACTCGGTCGGGGACTTGAGGTGCCACCGGCGATCAAAAAAGGGATCGCCCAGGCCAAGAAAAATATGATTACCTTGCCCATCTACAATGATACATTACCTCATGAGATACTTTTAAAGTACAAAGCCTCTTTGCTTCTTTTGAAGCCGGCGCCGCCTGGTACAGGTCTTAAGGTTGGTGGGGTAGTCAGGGTAATACTTGATGTTGCAGGAGTCAACAATGCGTCTGGTAAGATCATCGGAACGAGAAATCAAATCACCAATGCATATGCAGTCATGGAAGCTATAAAACGTATGAAACCGAGAATTACAAATGAAAAAAAATCTTAAATTTTTTAATTCATGAATATTTTATCTAATTTAAAAAAAACAGTTCACAAACGAAGCAAACGACTTGGTCGCGGTGTGGGTTCGGGTGCCGGTGCAAAGTCCGGACGCGGTACGACTCGTCATCAAGCGGCACGTGGCGATATTCCAATACATTTTGAGGGTGGTCAAAATCGATTGGTGAAAAAGTTCCCTCTAATTCGCGGTCGTGGCAGAAACAAGCCGTCTTCGATAAGACCGGTTTTAATCTCCCTTGATATGCTAAACAAATTTAAGGAAAAATCAATTATCGATATTGAAGCACTGATTAAGGAAAAAATCATTACTGAAAGACAAAAAAGATTTGGCGTCAAGGTACTAGCAAATGGTAAAATTGATAAAGCGTTGACTGTAGCGTTACCAGTTTCTGATAAAGCTAAAAATATCATTGAAAAGGCCGGTGGCAAGGTGCAATGAAACAGTATTTACAAAAATTATCATTACTTTTTAAAGATCCACAACTACGAAAAAAAGTCATCGTAACGTTACTTATAATCTTGGCTTTTAGGATTTTTGCCTATCTTCCGGTTCCGGCAATTGACCTTGAAAGACTACGCGATATATTTGCTTCGAGCCAGTTTTTATCTTTACTTGACATTTTTTCCGGTGGAACCCTGGTCAATTTTTCTGTCATGGCCCTCGGTCTTGGTCCATACATCAATGCCTCCATCATCATTCAACTTTTAACTATCGTCATTCCTCAACTTGAAGCTTTAACCAAAGAGGGAGAGTATGGTAGGTTCAAGATAAATCAATACACTCGATTTTTGACGATACCGCTTACTCTGATACAGGCAGTAGGTATTTATGTGCTACTTCGCAATCAAAACATTATCGGTACACTCTCACCACTTGAGTTTTTTTCATTCGTGGTTACACTACTTGCGGGAACATTTATCATCGTGTGGATGGGTGAGCTCATATCAGAGTTTGGACTCGGCAACGGCATATCATTGCTCATTTTTGCCGGGATTGTTGGTCGGATACCGGTAATTCTTGGACGTACATTATCGACACTAAATCAGGAAATGGTCTTCAATATTCTAGCTTTTATCGTGATCGCGGTTTTTGTTATTGCTGCGGTTGTGTTTATAAATGAGGCCGTAAGAAGAATCCCGGTATACTATGCAAGACGAATAAAAGGCAATCGTATGTATCAGGCGGCCAACAACTATTTACCACTTAAACTCAATCAGGCCGGAGTGATACCGATCATTTTTGCCATCTCGTTTGTATTGTTCCCACAGATCATCGGAAATTTTTTGAGATATTTACCAAACAGCACTTTTGCCAACATCGGTGCATTTCTGGCAGAGGCATTTAACCCAACAGGATTTGTTTATAACACATTATATTTTCTCCTGGTGGTGGCATTTACATTTTTTTATACCATTGTTGTTTTTAATCCACAGAAAATTGCCGATGAGATCCAAAAGAACGGCGGATTTATTCCTGGTATTCGTCCAGGCAGCGCGACAAAAGATTATTTACAAAAACTTGTCTACCGTATCACCATCTTTGGCGCCATTTTCCTAGGTGCGATAGCTATTTTGCCGGCACTGGTTTCGCTTATGACCGGTATTTCGGGACTGGTTATCGGCGGCACAGGAATACTTATTGTTGTTTCCGTAGTGTTGGAAACTTTCAAAGCAATTGACGCACAGCTGGTGATGAAAAATTATGATAAATTTACAATTTAGAAGTTAAGAAAATATGGCTAAGCGAAGTTCACGAATATTGGTAGGGCTCGTTTGCGAAGTTTGCAAGACGCAAAACTATGTCACCGAAAAAAACAAACTGAATACGACCGAAGGGTTGACGCTCAAGAAGTATTGCAAAAAATGCAAAATCATGCGTAAACACAAAGAATCAAAAAAATTGGATTGAGAATGGCTTAAATATATATGAAATTAGTACTGATCGGCATACAAGGAGCAGGCAAATCGACGCAAGGCAATTTATTGTCAAAACAGCTGAAAATACCGTATCTGTCAACGGGTCACATTTTCCGAGAAATCGCCAAGGAAACAACTCCTCTTGGTAAAAACGTCAAGCTGCTTATGACTTCGGGAAAACTGGTCCCGGATGACAGGGTTATCGAGATTGTTAACGCCTATCTGTCAAAATCTACATATAAAAACGGCTATATTTTGGATGGTTTCCCGCGCACTGTAGAACAGGCAAAGAAGTTTAAAAACAATGTTGATCGTGTTGTTCTTATCAAGATACCTGACAAAGAGGCGCTCTGGCGACTGGCCTATCGTAATGAAAAACGTGATGACGATACTATCGAAGCTATTAAAAAACGCATTGAACTTTTTAAAAAGTTTACCAATCCGGTTTTGGCCTACTATAAAAAAGAGGGGAAACTGGTCACCATAGATGGAACTCAAAGTATCAAAGAGGTAAACGATGAAATTCTTAAATCTTTAGGCAAACAAGTTATCGAAAATCAGATAAAGGCCTGGGAACATAAAGAAAAGGCTATTATCGCCCTTGTCGGTATGCCGGGAAGCGGCAAGACCGAAGCTGCTAATTATTTAAAAAGACTGAAGTTGCCGGTTATTTCCGTCAACGAGATCATCAACAACCATATTGACTCACATAAACTGCCTCATAGTTTGGAAGTCCATCATCGTGTCAGGCAAGAGTTTCGTGATAAATATGGTTATGAGGCAATGGCATTATTAAATCATAAAAAAATCGTAGAGACATTTAAGCAACACAAGATCATAGTCCTTGAGGGTATAAGATCCTGGGAGGAATACCTTTATCTCAAAAAAAATTTTCCAGATGTAAAAATATACATTCTAGCGTTATATGCGGACAAAGATAGACGCTATCAAAGAATTAAAAAAAGAAAACAGAGGTCAAATCTTGGCGGTGAAAAACGCGACGTTGATGAGCTGATTCAGACCAACATGGGACCGACCATCGCCTTTGCAGATTATCTTATCAAAAATAATTTCTCACGCGAGGATCTATATCATAAACTCGATGAAGTATATGGTGAGATATATTTTTCATAAATTTCATAAATTTTGATGAAGGTACTCTTGAAAACAAATAAAGAGATAGAGACAATGGCGGAGGGCGGACGTATATTAAAAACAGTCGCCGACGAAGTTGTGACGTATATAAAACCCGGTGTCACGACCAATGAGATCGACGCAATAGCAGATAAACTGATTAGTAAAAATGGCGCCGAAGCATCGTTCAAAAAGGTAAGAGGGTACAATTGGGCAACTTGTCTGCCTGTTAATGAACAGGCAGTGCATACGCCACCATCTTCCCGCACTTTAAAAATTGGAGACATTGTGACACTTGATATAGGAGTATATTATCGTGGATTTCACACCGATTATGCCGTGACAGTCGCTGTTGGAAAGGTGGACGATCGGGTTACCAAATTTTTAGAAACAGGTAAAGAAACTCTTGAAAAAGCAATAACCATGGTCAAAAACGATGAATATTTGGGTACTGTTTCAAAGTTTGTCCAGACAGAAGTAGAGTCAAACGGTTATTTTATTTTAAAAGATCTGACCGGTCACGGAATAGGAAGATCACTTCATGAAGATCCATATGTCTTAAATTATTTGGATCGTGAAGTTGAAAAAACATATAAAATCAGATCCGGTTTGGTGATTGCACTTGAGATTATTTATAGCATAGGCACAGAACAAATAGCCTACGAACAAGATAATCACTGGTCGATTGTCGCAGCAGATCGGAGTTTGGCGGCATGTTTTGAGAGGACTATTGCCGTCTCTGACAAAAAAACCTTTATTTTAACCTAGTTTCGTGCTAAAATATATCTCTTATGAAAGAAGATGTTGTAGTGGTTGAGGGCGAGGTAATCGAAAATTTACCAAACACCCTGTTTAAAGTACAGTTAGATGAGAATCAAAAAGTAATTATTGCATATCTATCTGGTAAGATGCGAAAACATTACATCAAGATTTTACCGGGTGATCGTGTAAAAATTGAGCTAACGGCTTATGACCTCAATCGAGGGAGAATAATTTATCGAACTTAATTTTATTATGAATGTCAGATCGTCAGTTACAAAATTGTGTGGAGGTTGCAAACTGGTTGTGCGCAAAGGCACGCTTTATGTCATATGCAAAAGAAACCCGAAACACAAACAGAAGCAGGGATGAAGTTTGAAAATTGGAATTTAGAAATTTTCTATTATGCATAGAATAGTTGGAATAGTATTACCGGATGATAAGCGCATTGATTTTGCCTTGACCACAATCTATGGTATAGGTTGGCCATCGGCAAACAAGATCCTGCAAACAACCAAAATAGATAAAAGCACTAGAGTCAAAAACATGACCGACGATCAGATTAAGTCGATAGTCGCCGTTATAGACAAGAGTTACAATATCGAGGGAGAGTTGAGAGAACAACAAAACGACAATATTAAAAAATTAAAAGATATTGGTACCTATCGCGGTTTTCGGCATCGTTTGGGGTTACCGGTACGTGGACAGCGCACCAGATCAAATGCCCGCACCAAACGTGGCAAACGCAAGACCGTAGGTGCATTGAGTAAGGAAATCTGGGCTAAGATGGAGCAGCAAACGGGTGCAGCCCCAACTGCGGCATCACCGAAAGCTGCACCGACTGCTTCGGGAGCTACAGGAGCGACAACAACACCAGCGCCTAAAGCAAAATAATGCATTATTATAGACAAACACATGGCACCTATCAAAAGAGCAAAAATAATAAGAACGGTTGAAAACGGTAGAATTTTTATTACCGCCACCTTCAACAATACCTTGGTTACTATAACCGATGAAAAGGGTATGACTATCGTGGTCAGCTCGTGCGGAATGCACGGATTTTCGGGGACACGCAAGTCTACTCCTTATGCCGGTACCGTCACTATGGAGTTTGCGCTAAAAAAGGCGACTGAAGAGTACGGATTTCGCAAAGCCGACATATTTGTCAAAGGCATCGGGCCGGGACGTGAGGCTTCGCTTAGAGCGATCAGAGGCTCGACAGTTGATGTTGGAAAGATAGTTGATATTACACCAATTCCACATAATGGTGTCAGGCCACCAAAGGTGAGGAGAGTATAGTCTAATTACAAATTATCAATTACGAATTAATAATGCGTTATACAGGACCAAAAAACAGATTGTCACGACGTGAGAACATCGATCTTGGACTTAAGACTCCGGGCTCAAAGTCTCATGCTACATTATTGAAGAAGATAAATATTTTACCAGGACAGCATGGAGTCAAAGGTCGAAGAAAACAATCGGAGCATAGCCGACAGCTGCGTGAAAAACAAAAACTGCGTTTCTCTTTTGATGTTTCGGAAAAACAACTGAAAAGATATTTTAAAATCGCCTCAAGAAAACGCGGAAATACGGCGGTATTTTTGTCGGAGTTACTGGAAAAAAGGCTCGATAATGTGATCTATCGTCTGGGTTTTGCGCCAACACGTGCCGCAGCAAGACAGCTGGTTTCCCATGGACATATCAGTGTCAACAAAAAAAAGGTCACAATTGCATCTTATAGAGTTTCAGCAAAAGATGAGATCGGATTTTTTAAAGAAGACTCAAAAAAAATTCCTTACATTGATGTATTCAGAGAGCAAAACGAAGTGATTTTGCCGGAATGGCTGGAGCTAAAAAAAGATACCGGCACCATGGTCGGCAAACCAGACAGTTCACTCATTGACAAACAAGTAAATCTGCGATTAGTTGTTGAATTCTATTCGCGATAATTTAAAAGTTACATATTTATTTTCATATGTTAGAACCAATTTTCAATATTACGATCGAGAAACAAGAGGCTACTTACGGCAAGTTTATTTATGAGCCGTTACATACAAGTTTCGGCAACAGCATCGGCAATGCCATTCGAAGGACGTTGCTTTCCTCGCTGTCAGGCGTCTCAATCGGGTATGTAAAGTTTGCCAAGGCATCCCATTTTTTTACAACTATTCCGGGTGTTAAAGAGTCTGTTCTTGATATTGTCTTAAATTTAAAGCAGATCAGATTTAAAGCAACTTCCGAAGGCCCATTCATAGTTAAATTAAATGTAAAGGGTGTAAAAAAAGTTTATGCCAAAGATATAACCGGAGAAGTCGAGACTGTAAACGGCGATCAGTATATCGCCGAGGTAACCGATGCAAAAGGTGCAATTGATCTTGAAGCGATTGTCGAGGTCGGTTATGGTTACGAACCTTCAGAGGAAAAGGAAGTAAAAACTGGCTATATTGCAATCGATTCCTCATTTTCACCTGTCACCAAGGTAAATTTCCAAGTCGAAGAGGCACGTGTCG
This sequence comes from Candidatus Roizmanbacteria bacterium RIFCSPHIGHO2_12_FULL_38_13, assembly GCA_001789555.1. Taxonomy (GTDB): domain Bacteria; phylum Patescibacteriota; class Microgenomatia; order UBA1406; family GWC2-37-13; genus CAYNLS01. The sequence continues at coordinate 32,049 of MFZZ01000009.1, read as the reverse complement.
GTCGAAAATCAAACTATGACAGACTTATAGTCGAAGTTTGGACCAACGGCAGTATGAATCCGCAAGAGGCCATGAAAGAAACTTCACAAGTATTGATGGAGCATTTTAAGAATATTTTTGAAGGAAAAAGCGCCACCGAACAGATGACCGAGGAAGAAGAGGCGGCCCGGCTTGAGAAAAAGAACCCAAAAGCTTATGAGACCATCATTGATGAGTTAAACTTACCATCACGAGTCATAAATGCTTTGCTTCGCGAAAATATCGAAACCGTCGCTGACTTAGTCACTCGTGGACGCGAAGATCTAAGTAACTTGAAGGGCGTAGGTAAAAAATCTATAGATCTTATCGAAGAAGAACTCAAGAAAATGGAAGTAGAGTTACAGTAAATTTTTATGAGACATAGAGTAAAAAACACAAAATTCAGACAGGGCGTTGATGCTAACAGGATGATGTTTCGCAAAATGATGTTGAATTTTTTGCAAAATGCGAAACTTACAACCACGCATGCAAGAGCTAAAGCTTTGAAAAGTCATCTTGAACGCGTGATCTCAAAAAGTCGGGAAAAGACGGAAAGCAATAAAAATTATCTTTTGCAGTTTTTTCCAAAACAGATTGTAAGCGAGATCATGTTTAAACAGGTTGGCCCGGCTTTTGCCAAGATCGCCGGCGGATATGTACGAGTTATCAGACTGAACTCAAGGGTGACCGATGGGGCACAGATCTCGAGAGTAGAGTGGGCACATCCGATTGTCGTCGAGTGGGAAAAATCCTCATCCGCTTCCGCCACAGGCGGATCCGCCTCTGGAGGAAAAGCTACGAAGGACAAGGAAGAAAAACCACAAGCTGTTGAAAATAAAAAATCTAAAGCTAAAACTAAAAAGACTAAAGAAGAGAAGATTTAATTGAATATTGAATAAAATATGATACAAAAGACAACATCAACCAGATCGATCAAGGAAAAAGAAATCGCAAGATCTTGGCATCTTGTTGATGTCAAAGATCAGACCTTGGGAAGAGCAGTGACCCAGATAGCCAAACATCTCATTGGCAAAAGTAAGGTTACTTATGCACCATATCTTGATCAAGGAGATTATGTGGTTGTCATAAATGCAAAAAATATTGAAGTATCGGGAAAAAAGGAACTGGAAAAAACATATACATATTATTCCGGTTATCCAGGTGGTCAGCGTAAAACCACCTTTTCTCGCATGCAGAGTACAAATCCCCGCGAAATCATAAGACATGCGGTTACCGGTATGTTGCCGAAAAACAAGTTTCGCGATCCGCGACTTGCAAGATTATATATTTTTGAAGCGTCGGAGCACACTTATGTCAATAAGTTCCAAAAATAAATATGCCAAAGAAATCTAAAGACGTCAAATATTATGAAGCAGTCGGAAGGCGCAAAGAATCTGTTGCTCGAGTCAGACTGTATCTTGCTACCAAGGGCAGTATTACCTTAAAAGGTACCAAGATCAAGGCCGGTGATATGGTCATAAACGGAAAACAGGCAAAACAAATTTTTCTTCACCAATATGAAGAGAAAAGATATATGGAACCGCTTACCCTGACAAAAAATGCCGACAGATTTGCCATTAGTATCAAAGTATCTGGTGGCGGACCAAATGGCCAACTTGAGGCCATCATCCTTGGTATCTCGAGAGCCCTTTGTAAAGCCGGTGAAGAGTATCGACCCGTTCTCAAGACCCAAGGTCTGCTTACTCGTGATCCGCGTGTCCGCGAGCGACGCAAAGTCGGCACTGGCGGTAAGGCACGAAGACAAAAGCAATCACCGAAACGCTAAAGATGTTATCATAGTATCGTATGCCCAAACTCTCGATCATCGTTCTTTCGTATAATACGCGTGACATCACCAAAAGCTGTTTACAATCGGCTTTCAAAACTCTTAAAAAAACTCCATCACTTGAAAGCGAAATCATCGTTGTCGACAATGCCTCTTCAGACGGTTCACAAGACATACTTGCTGATTTTAAAAAAACTGTAAACACAAGTCATATAAATGTTCAAATAATTTTTAATTCCAAAAATTCGGGTTTTACCCGAGGCAATAATCAGGCGGCACGTCTCGCAAAAGGGGAGAATTTGCTGTTTCTAAACTCCGACGTGATCATAGACTCTATAAACTGGCAGGAGCTTTTGGATCATCTTGACTCTGACGGTAGCATAGCGGCGCTGACCGTGAAGGTCATCCTCGAAAATAAAAGCATCGATCCTGCTTCACACCGCGGTTTTCCAACTATCTGGAATTCTTTTTGTTACTACAGCAAACTCGAGGCGCTGACAAAATCGATCCCTGCCATAAACGAGATTTTCGGAGGTTATCACCTGACATATCATGACCTGACAAAAACTCATGAGATCGATTCGCCAAGCGGAGCATTTTATTTGGTCAAGAAGAAACTTTTTGAAGAAGTCTCGGGTTTTGACGAAGATTTTTTTATGTACGGTGAGGATCTCGATCTTTCATTCAGATTAAAGGAAAAGGGTTATAAAATTGTTTATTATCCAAAATACTCGGTTTTGCATCTCAAGTACCAAAGTGGACTGGGAACACAGGATAAGAAAACTCATGAAATGACGAAAAGGTACTTCTACGATGCCATGAAAATATTTTACAAAAAACATTATGCGCCAAAACACGCATGGATTACGAATCAGTTAATTTATAATTTGATTAAACTCAAATCACAAATTTCCTAACCCGTCATCCCGGACTTTCGATCCGGGATCCAGTTATTAGATTCCCGCCTGCGCGGGAATGACGATTGACAACTATGAAAAAAATCGGTATTGATGCGCGGCTATATTTCCAAACAGGTGTCGGAGTTTATCTCAATAACTTTCTTTATTATCTGCAAAAACTCGCACCCGATGAAATGTTGTTCTATGTTTATGTGATGGAGCAGGATGCCAGCCAAGTAGAGATCAGTAACAAGCTGTTTACCAAACGTATCGTCACCTCCAAATGGCATACTTTTTCCGAGCAGACGGTGTTTTATAACAGCCTAATGAATGATCATTTGGACCTCATGCATTTTACTTACTTCAGTTACCCGGTTCTTTATCGTCGGCCATTTGTCGCGACCATTCACGACATTACTCCGCTCGTTCACAAAACCGGACGTGCCTCGACCATGCCATGGCTGGCATACGAACTCAAACACGCGGCGTTTCGCTATGTCCTTGGTTCACAAGTAAAAAATGCCATGACGATCATCACTCCAACCCAGTGGGTAAAAGATCAGATAATAACAATCTTTGGGAAAAAGTATGAAAAAAAATTACTGCCGATTTACGAGGGAGTGAGTTATCGGCTCATGCAGTCTTCTGAAAATCTGGAACTTCGGCACAAGTTTAAGAAACCTTTTTTTCTATATGTCGGCAATTTTTACCCGCACAAAAATGTTGATAAACTGATTGAAGCATTCATAAAACTTGATCAAAACAACATCGATCTCATTTTAGTCGGACCCGATAATTATTTTGCCGACAAAATGCAATCCGACGTCGAGCAAAGCGGAATTGAAAGCATCCATTTTTACCACACCGGAAATATGAAAGACCTGGTATTTTTTTATAAAAAGGCGATGGCGCTCGTTAATCCGAGTCTTTCCGAAGGCTTCGGACTTCCGCTTGTTGAAGCTGCATATTTCGATACTCCGATCATCGCCTCGGACTTACCTGTGTTTCATGAGCTTTTAGGAGATAGTTATTTGACCTTTGACCCAAAAAATGTAGATGATATTACCGAAAAACTGATGACATTTCTGAAAAACCCGCAAGCATTTCATTACCCCGATATAACGAAAATGTTTTCGTTTGAAGATATGACAAAAAAAATAATCGGGGTGTATAGTAAAATCTTTTGATTCCACACACACCCCTTTTATTGTTGTTTTGATTTTATCGATCTCGTCTAAAACCACCACTACGATTGCCTCCTCTAAATCCTCCACGATCAACACGAGGTTTGGCGACGTTGACGACGATTGTTCGTCCTTCTACTTCTTTGCCGTCCATTTCAAGTGCTTTTTGGGCACTTTCTTCGGAAGCAAATGTTACGAACCCAAATCCTTTTGAGCGTCCTGTATCTCGGTCAGAGATGACGACTGCGTCTGTGATTTCGCCATATGTTGCGAAAAGTTCACGTAGCTGGTCACCAGTAACAGACCAAGGCAGACTGCCTACAAATAGTTTGTTTTTATCCATTATTGCTAACACCTCCTTTCACATTAGTTTGAATGATTAAAAATACATTGAAGTTCCTTTAAAACGTATTTATTAGAAAGCATTTTAGAAGTTGGTTCACGTATATACCCTACATTATACATGATATTTAGGAAATAGGTAAGAAATCGAAACATAGTAACATCGAATATAGTATACTTTTTTTACTATGAAAAAGAAAGGAGGTGAAAAAAAATGAATTTCAAAAAAATATTAATAGGAGCAACTGCAACTGCAGTGATGCTTGGCATGGCTATTCCGTCATTTGCGGCTAATCCAAGTGCAGACATAGATTGTAGTACGACTGTAACTGATCCTTACGGTATTCTTGGAACAGGAACACGAGCTGAATTGTATGGTTGTAAGCCTATCGGTAATTCTGGTGAGGAGCAGGGAATTTATACATTAAATGGCCCCGCCACACTTTTCGGTTATCCTGCGGATTACGGTACATGCAAAATACTCGTAAAATGGTCTGGTGACTATGGACAAACACCTTATCTTGATTTTGGAACAGTCTTTAATAACACAAAATGTTCCAACGGATACGTTGAGATATGGGGAGATCGATTTGATGCAGACGATGCTTATGGAGCAACTCCATACGTTTACTCAATTGGTGGACAAGGTTCACAGATTCACCCATAAGTGTGTCAGATTCACATAAACTAATTTAATTAGTTTAACAACTCACCTGAAAGGGTGGGTTGTTTTTTTGTTATGAAGTGTTTCTATCGTTTCGTGGCATAGTGATAGTGATTATTGCTCCTGGAGTTGCGGTTCTATTTGTAATCTGCAGGTCCCATCCTTTTTCCGACTTGATCGAAAAAAACGATAGAGGAGCCATTAAGCTAGTATTGAAAAAAGACTGGCATCGGCGCTCGGTCGAACTCCTATGATGCAACGTTGTTGTAAAATATACTTGAAATGGCGGAACAAATATTTATCGAATCTGATTCATCTCAACCGCTTTTTACTAATCTCGGATTTGATAGCATTCTCACAATTATGCGGTAACCCTTGCCATTGCTCGGCGATTTATTATTTTAGGAGAGGGTGAGAATTGTTCTATGATGTAATAACATAAATTCTATTGTAGATTTTGTTACAATAAATCAATATGAGTCAGAATTTAGTATCCATCAATGAAGCAAGCAAATGGGCAAGTGAATATTTATCACGAGATATTACTTCATCTAATATTTCTTACCTTATCCAGTATGGAAAAATAAAAAAGCATGGAGATAATGGAGGTACATTAGTAAATATTGAAGATCTAAAGGGTTACTATAAATCGTTTAATGGTTTTCGTGAAATAAATTGGAAAAAAAAATTAGGGCAAGATTTAAATTGGGAGCTTTCATTTGATCACTTGAGAGAGAAAGACACTACAAAACATGTTCATAGACTCCATCCTTATAAAGGTAAGTTTATTCCTCAACTTGTTGGATATTTTATTGACGATCATACTGATAATTTTAAAAAAAAGATTTATTTTAGCAAAGGAGACATAATTCTTGATCCATTTGCAGGATCTGGAACAACATTAGTCCAAGGTAATGAGTTGGGGATGCACTCTGTGGGTGTAGATATTTCCAGATTTAATAGTTTGATAACTGAAGTTAAGCTAAACGATTATGACTTTAATTCTTTAGAAAAAGAAATTGAGCACATTATATATAGAATTACCACTTTTGAAACGAATGAAAATATAAATAATTTTGAGCGGGAGCTTTATAATAAGCTTTATGAATTCAATTCAAGATTTTTTCCGTCTCCTAAATTTAAATATGATTTAAACAAGGGAGTCATTAATGAAAATAAGTACGCAAGGATAAATGAGCATGAATTTTTAAATATTTACAACAACCTTGTAAAGAAATATAATATTAAGTTAAAACAACAGTTTGATAAATCTTTTTTAGATAAATGGTATATTAAAAACGTACGAGACGAAATAGATTTTGCTTTCAGTTTAGTAAAAAAAATCAAGAATAGAAATAACAGGCGTATTATAGCCGTTGTTCTTAGTAGGACAATAAGATCTTGCCGGGCCACTACTCATTCTGATCTAGCTACTCTAATAGAACCACAATTGGCAACATATTATTGTTATAAGCATAAAAAAATTTGTAAACCTTTATTTTCGATTAAATATTGGTTTGCAAGATATGCAAATGACACTCTTAGCCGCTTGCAAGAGTTTAAGAAAATTAAGACAAATGCAAGATTTTCAGTTATTTCTTCAGATTCTAGAACTGTTAACATTGAAGAGGAATTAAAGAAACGAGATAAACATCTTTATGAAATATTCAAGAAACAAAAAATAAGTGGAATTTTTACCTCGCCACCGTATGTAGGGCAAATAGACTATCATGAACAGCATGCCTATGCATATGATTTATTTGGATTCAAGAGAAAAGATGAATTAGAAATAGGACCTCTTTATAAAGGTCAAGGTGAGGAAGCAAAAAAATCTTATATTGAAGGTATTTCTGAAGTTCTTTTAAATTGTAAAAAATACTTAGCAGACGATTTTAATATTTTACTTGTTGCAAACGACAAATATAATTTATATCCTAGAATAGCTGAAAAATCAGGATTAAAAATTATCAATACATTTAAAAGACCAGTTTTGAATAGAACAGAGAGAGATAAGTCTCCTTATTCTGAAATCATATTTCATTTTAAAAAAAAATAATATGTTATCTGAAGATCAAAAAAATAGAATTTCAGAGGTAATAAAAGCTATATCAATTTCTAGAGTAAGTAAATTCCCAAAAATTGATCAGCAGAATAGGAACGCTCCTTTTCATGACATAATATTGAAAACCTTTGATAAAGAGTTGCGAAATATTAAGATAACGACTCCGCATTTAATTGCAATAGCGAGTTGGCTTCATGGACTAAGTACTTCACTTGGAAGTGGGTATGAATCTTTAGCGCATATTCTTTCGGGAGGCTACAAAAGAAAGTTTACACAGGAATTTACCTTAAAAGTAAAAGTATCTCAGGCTGCAAATATTGAAAATATCGTACGAGAATTAAAAGCTGGACATAAAGTAAGATCTCCAAATTTGGTAAAAGAGAACGAGCAAATCTTTAAATTTAAACATGATGAAAATGAAGTAAATGCGCTAGAATTTACTGTAGATAATTATTTAGAAACTAAAAATTACATAGAAGGAATTGAACTTAAATCAGTTAGACCAAATTCAGGGGAAGGTAGAGGTGAAAAACAAAAAATCTTGTACGCAAAAGCTGCGTTTAAGAAACTTAATCCAAGTAAAGATATAAAATATTTTATAGGTTTCCCGTTCGATCCAACTGCAAAAGATGCTATAAGTTATGATAAAGAAAGATTTTTCAATTACCTTGTAGAGTTTAAAAAGTTTTTTAGCCCGAAAGAAGTATTGATATCATCAGAATTATGGGATCATCTCTCAGGGCAATCACATACAATGGAACAAATTTTTGAAATAATCACAAAAACAATAGAGAAAATTCACAAAAATTAAATAATTTATCTTCGATTTTCCACCCTCCCAAATAATCAATATAATACTTTTACTATGCCGGAAATCTTAAATTCGCATCGCAGTATAAGTCGGCTGTGGCGGAGCCAAGGCGACCTGACTTATTGTAGTAGGATCATTTAATAGCATATCTCGATATACATCCATTCCTCTTAGTGTAAATTCAAAAGTAGCAACTCCCCAACGTAGCTTATCTCTTTCTGGTAATACTTTGGATTTGTCTGCAAAGCCAGAAAATTGAGATAGAATTCCTATAGGATCACCCTCCTTTCTTAATTTATATAATAATTCCTTATGTTGATGTCGATTTTGACCTACCATTCTATATAATTCATCTAAACGACGACCGTATTCAGTATAAGTGGGCTGTTGAATAAGATCAAAACCTTCTTTCATTTGTACTTCCCTCATTTCTTCATCTACTAGAGCTTCCTCCAAACCAGATAAAAGTCTTCCTTGAGCAGTGCCATCAGTAGCTGGTTTTGGTGCAAATGCAGCACCATCTGTTGTCGTATATTCCAAGTTATCAAATACAAAAATTTTATCTTCAGGAATTAACTGTTGACGTTCTACATAATGACCCCATTCATGTGCAGCAGTATTTCGAAGATAAGAAAGAGGACCCAGACCAGATCTACCTACAGTAGCAAGTCCCACAGGCTCAAATGTATTAAATAAAATTTTATGCGTATTAGCATTTTCAAATACTACAGCTCCAACTTGTCCTGCTATTGTCCCAGCAAGTTGACCTGTTGGGTCATAGGTGTTAGCTTTTTCAATAAATTTTTCTTGAGTAAAATAAAGTTCAGAATCGTCATATATACTTTCGGATGTCCATTCTGGAATTGCTAAGTTACACATGCTGTAAGTAAGTTTTAAGGTATTTTTTGCATCTTTTATAAATTCCGGATCCTCAACATTGGGCATGACACCCGGTGGATATTTACTCTCGAGAGCTTTTAATTCGGCTACAATTATGTCGTATTTTTCTACAGGGTATTCTTCAGCAAGTTCCGCAGTTGCTTTAGCCAGTTCTGTCGGAGTACCAGCTCCTTGATCTTGTGAAACTGCATAGCCAGCAGCAGCTATTACAGCTGTCGCAGCAGTAGCTCCACCTAAACGAAGAAATTGTCTTCTTGTGAAATGTGATGGTAGCGGAGAACTATTTTTATAAACTGGTTGCTTTTTTGTTTCTTTTTGAACAAGTCTTAGCTTCTGCGAAGATTTTTTCTTTTCCTTTGGACGAGGATGTTCTGATGATTCACCCATATTTATATTTAAATACATACAGTTTACTTCAGAATACAAGATAGATGGCGTAGGGCTTTGAAAAATAATATAATACTTACGCTTTTTTTAGATCTTAAAGTACAATAGTCCTGATGAATCCACTTGAACATGCTCGAAGTCATTGGCGAACAGTTGTCGGGAAAACTTTATGGTGGGCAGCCGAAAAATATGCTTACCCAGATATTATAGTTTCCGATGAAACACGCGAAAATACAATGGCTCTTGGAGCACATCTTGACAGGGGTGGCTCGGCGCTTGTAATACCAAATCATTTATCCGGAGACGATATCCCTCTAGAGCAAGCATATCTGATCGATGCTCTGGGGACATCTATACAGCGGTTAACGGCGCCGGTGGGTAAAAAGCAGTTTGACGGAAGGGAAGGTTTTTTTAATGCAGCAGTATTACACGCACTCCCATATATAGGAGTTGAGAGGCCTTTATTGGTACAAGGATATGATACCGGCAAATATGATCCAGAACTGACAAAGAGATTGAGAGATCTGGCATTTTACATTACTAATCGTACTCTACATACACCTGGAGGATTACTCATGTATCCCCCAGAGGGCACAAGGAGCAAAGATGGGAAACTTCAAAGAGCAAGACTCGGAGTAGGACATGTAATAATAGACTATTTACTTAATAGCACTTCTGAAAGTCCGCCAGCAATCATAGTTCCAGCGGCTATTATACCTACAGGAAAATTCAGTCGAAGTTTCAACTGGAAATATTCAAAAAGACCGTTGGATCCTTTGGAGATCAGGATCGGACAGGGAGTACCTATGGATCAGTTAAGTTATAACTTCAATCCGCGTGAAATTACTGCAGACTGTATGCAGTTGCTGAAAGGTATGATGCCTTCACATATGCATGGATTTTATGCAAGTAAATGATAGTGAAAAATTCAATTAATGAACCCATAGTATAATAACTGCATGAAAGAAGGGAGAAGAGTTGATTTTGATCAAGCTTATAGTGATATGATCGACCATAAGTATGCATTTTGGTTGATTCAACATTTATTGTCATCCAATCAGACAGGATCAAATTTTACAGAAATGCTTGAGAGCATGAGGATGCATTTAAATTACTACAATAAATCTTTAAAAGAACTCCAGGAAGCAATCGAAAGTACAGGCGGTCAATATCCTTTAAACGAAGTTTGGCTAGCAGATCGTGATGCAGCATATTATTTGCGTTATAGTTTACCTGACGATGAGAGAATATCTTTTTGGTATAGCACAAAAGTAAGTAATTTATCGGCGGTAGCAGAAGATGTGCCGGGAAAAGTCCTAGCTTTTGGGTTACCTTTATCACCACAAATAATCGTACCGACAGGTCAAAAACTGCTAATAAATAATTTATATTTTCGTGGTCATAACAGTTGCTATAGAGTTCAGCCTGAAGTTGACGCAAGACTATTGACAGACTTGTCAAGATTAGTAAGATACTGATGTCTTAACCTCAATTTATTTGTTAAAATAAAGTTTATGACCCGCGAAAATATAAATCTCACTCTTGCCGTAATAGTCATCGTCGGTTTTATGGTATTTATATTTTTTTCACTAAGTTCCGGTACGATCGCAGACGAGGAAACATTAACACCTACTCCCATTCAGGATAAAACCAATGGCGACCCTGCCGGTTTTAACCCTAACTATGGTGATCTTACAGAGGAACAAATAAAAATCGTCGACATCGCAGTTGGAAATCTTCTTAATAATTCAGAAGGTATCACGCCTCCCATGATTTCAGTCATCAATTTTGAGGAAAAAGAATTCAGCGATGCATCGCTTGGCTGTCCTCAAGAAGGCATGTCATATGCCCAGGTTATAACGCCGGGATATCAGGTCATTCTCGAGGCTCAAGGCAATGAGTACGACTACAGACTGACAGATGAGAAGAATATTATTTTGTGTGAGAAGTAGTTGAGAATGTATGAAAAAAGTTAATTTGTATAGAGTTTTACTGATCGTAATAATCATTGTTTTACTCAATTTTGGGTACAAATTTTTGAAGTCGAAATTTTATAACAACCAAGGACAAAGCATTCAAAATCAAACAAACCAAAAAAGTACGGGAGCAAACTATGGCGATCTCAATACCGATAAACAGCGGATTGCAGATATAGCTATAAATGAGCTACTCACCACAGATGACCGCATCAAGCCACAGATGATAACAGTCAAGTCTTTTGAAAAAAGAACGTATACTGATATAGAGCTGGGCTGTCCGACGGTATATATCAGTCTTGCACCTATAAAGCCTGGATATCGTGTTGTTTTGGAACTTGATGGAAAAGAGTACGATTACAGGATGACCGAGGATAAGATTTTGTTGTGTGGAAGGTAAACCTCAAAGCAAATTGGTGTAAGAGTTCACAAATCTTGACAAAACTGTATCATAACATGTCAATTAATATTTTGTGTCATCCCCGTGAAGACGGGGATCTAGTCCATTAATACCCTATAAAGGTATATTTAGTCTGGATTCCCTCCTTCGAGGGAATGACAACCTGTGTCAGAGACCGTGAACTCTCACAAATTGGTTGATATCTTGAAAAACAATCCTCTCTTGCTTTATACTACTATTGTTAAAAATTACTAATTATTAAAACTTTATGGAAGACAACAAAAAATGTATCAAACTTCTCAAAGAACAGTTAGCTATGGCGCACGAGGTGCTTGAAGGTACTATTGAAGGGACAGGCGAGGATCATGCCCATTTTCAAAAAATTGGCACGGCTTTGCCGGTTGGCGCCGCCTATGGACACGCGGTTTTTAGTGAGGACGGATTTGCCTCGATGTTGGGCAAGACGCAACCTCTTTTTATGTCTGAATATAAAGATAAAACCGGATTTAGCGAGCCGATGCCGGGGCCGAGTGATGACTGGTCAAAACAACATGCCGACTGGTCAAAAAAAGTCAAAGTCGATCTTGCCAAAGCACGTACATATGCAAAAGCAGTTTACGCAGCCACTGATAAATATCTGGACACCTTAACAGACGATAATTTGACTGATGAAATCGATTTTAGTTCGTGGGGGATGGGAAAAAAACCTCTTTCATGGGCTTTGTCAATGGTCGTCATCGGCCACATCAACAATCTAGCCGGAGAGATATCGGCGATCAAAGGAGTGCAAGGATTAAAAGGCTATCCATTCTGATTTTATCCTCATAACTAAGGTATAATTTGTTATGACGGGCAAAAAGATAGCTATAGTCTATGATTGGCTTGACAAGTGGGGTGGAGTCGAGCGGGTACTTCTTACTTTTCATGAAATGTTTCCTGAAGCTGATTGGTTTACCTCGTATGTTGATGAGAAAAAAGCCACTTGGATTTATGATTTAAGATTTAAGAATAGTAAAATTCATACTTCATTTATTCAAAAACTTCCTTCTTTCATAAAAAATAATAGAATCCTTTCTCTTCCTTTTTATTCTTATGCGTTTGAAAGTTTTGATTTTTCGCATTATGATCTGCTAATCTCTATTACATCATCTTTTGCCAAAGGCATTATTACCAAACCAGGGACGCAACATATTTGTTATTTACTCACTCCGACGAGGTGGCTTTGGTCGCAGCATGATATTTATACAAAAAACTGGATTCCCGCCTTCGCGGGAATGACATCGCCGTATATGTCAAAATTGAGAGAGTGGGACTATGTGGCGGCACAAAGGCCGGATCGGATTATTTCAATTTCAAAAAATGTCGCTCAACGCTGTGAAAAATATTATCGACGCGAGTCCGAAATTTTGTATCCGCCGTTTGATATTGATTATTGGAGCGGTCTCAAAAATTCATTAAATTGTCATCCTGAACTCGCTCGTCTCGCTGAAACCTCGCCGAAGCTGATTTCAGGATCTAAGGAGATTCCGGATCAAGTCCGCAATGACATTCATGAAAATTATTATCTTGCAGTCTCTCGACTTGAGCCTTACAAAATGGTCGATCTTGTGATTGAATTTTTTAATGAACGTAAAGAACAGCTGATTATTGTCGGTACAGGTTCGCAAAAACCAAAACTCCAAAATCTAGCCGGAAAAAATATCCGTTTTTTCGAAAATATCACCGATCTTGAGTTGGCACAACTTTACTCAAATGCCAAAGCGCTCATCATGCTGCAGGAGGAAGATTTCGGATATGTGGCACTTGAAGCGCAGTTTTTTGGCTGTCCGGTGATAGCCTATCTGGGGGGCGGAGCTTTGGAAACAGTCAGCGAAAAAATGTCGGGAATTTTTTTTGACAAGCAGACAACGTCCGCACTTCGAGATGGGTTTGAAAGATTTATGAAAGTGTCATACAATAGAAAGGTTAATGTTAAGTTTTTTGAGAAATTTTCCAAAATAAAGTTTATTGATAGCTTTAAAAACAATGTCAGTAGATTGTAGCTGATAGTCGGTAGCTTGTAGATTAAATTAATATTATTAAACATATGAAGGCAGTAATATTTGCAGGCGGTGTTGGCACGAGGCTTTGGCCTCTTTCAAGGAAAAAATCTCCCAAGCAGTTTGAAAAAGTAATTGGTGATAAATCTACTTTACAGCTTGCGACCGAAAGGTTGTTGCCCGAGTTTGCACCCGAAGACATCTTTATCTCAACTGGAGGAGAATATGTCAATTTTATCAAAGAACAGCTGCCTTTTGTACCTCATGAAAATATCATTGCCGAACCTGCTAAAAAGGACGTTGGTCCGGCAGTTGCCCTGATGATGGGATATCTCTCTTTACGTTTCCCTCATGAGCCTGTCATTATCCTCTGGAGCGATCATCTGGTCAAACAAATTGAAGTTTTTAAGCATATCATTTTCGAATCCAGTAAACTGATCAAAAAAGACGCGGAACGCATAATATTTATCGGACAAAAACCTAGGTTCGCCTCGGAGAATCTTGGCTGGATACAGACAGGTGCGAAGATAATGAATGAGGGCGATGTGGCATTTCATAGTTTTGAAGGTTTTAAATATCGACCCGACCAGACGACAGCAGATGAATATTTTAAGGACAAACATCATTGCTGGAACTTAGGTTATTTTGTCTCGACTCCATCCTTTATCTACAGCTTATTTAAGCGGTACTCTCCAAATATTTATGAAGTTATGCAAAAAATTATTGGCAACGATCACGAAAATAAAGCTTTTAGAGACAGACTTGCCAATCATTACTCGGAAATGCCCGAGATCAGTTTTGATAACGCTATTCTTGAACAACTTGATAAGGAAAAAGCTTATGTGGTCGTTGAAGATATAGGGTGGAGCGATGTAGGGGCCTGGGAGGCTTTGAAAGAAGCTCTGGAACAGGAGCGTAATGACAATATTACGAAAGGTCATGTCTTGTTGCAGAAATCCGAAGATAATCTGGTTTACAATTATGAAGATAAAAAGTTAGTTGTCGGCGTTTGTCTAGATGATATACTAGTAGTAAACACACATGATGTTGTCCTGGTTGCAAAAAAATCAGCGGTGAAAGAAATTAAAAAGTTGGTTGAAAGTTTCCAAGGTACAAAAAACGAACACCTTACGTAATAATCGTTGAAACTATATCTGCATGGCAAAAAAATCCTCAATGGTTTACGGAAAAATCTATAAAACGTACACAAAGCGGGTTATGGATATTGTCTTGTCATTAATTGCTATTGCTATTTTTGCAATTCCGGCCGTCATCATCATGATACTTATTAAACTCACTTCAAAAGGTCCAGTATTTGCCGATGTGCCGGAACGTATCGGTGAAAAAGCCCAAAAATTCAAAATGTACAAGTTTCGTTCGATGATCGAAAATGCTCACAACCTTCTTCGTACCGACCCGCGTTTTAAAAAACTTTATTATGAATATAAAAGAGGCAGTTACAAACTTTATAACGACCCCAGAGTCACCACGGTGGGCAAATTTATACGCAAACACTCACTTGACGAGTTGCCCCAGTTTGTCAATGTTTTCATGGGCGATATGAGTTTGGTTGGGCCAAGGGCATATTATCCCGACGAGCTGAAAAACCAGCAAAGAGCATATCCCCACACCCAAAAGCTCATGAAAAAAGTACTGTCTGTGAAGCCGGGCATAACCGGACTTTGGCAGGTCTCGGGTCGGTCGGAAATCAATTTTGACGAGCGAATTGTCATGGATTCGATGTATGTCGATGAAATTTCACTCAAAAATGACCTGATGATAATTTTAAAAACACCGCTAGTCATGCTGACCGGAAAGGGAGCAGTTTAGAGTGGTCATTTGTCGGAATTTGGGTTATCAGTATATATTTACAAAGTTTGGTAAAATCAGGTATCATTAACTTTTATTAGTAGATATTCATATGTATAAATTTTCGTCAACATTTAAATCGGGAACAAAAAAAAGCAGTTTTAATTTTTCAAATTTTTTTAAGGGAGATAAAAAGAAATTAAAGCGGATCGGAGGCATAAGTCTTGCCGTTGTCTTAATTTTAGGAGTCATCGGATATTTTCTCATAGTTTCGCCCGTTATGCGGATACGAGCAGCTGGCATGGAGCTTGCCAAAGAGGCGCAGCTTCTTAAAAAGGATATAAAGTCAAACGACATTGATCTCATCAAAAAACATATTGCCGTTGTATCAAAAAAATATGAGGCATTTGAAAAAGAGTCAAGCAGTGTTTACTGGGCGACGTTTATTCCTTACGTTTCCGATTTTAAAAATGGTGTTGAAGCGGGTCGTTATATTATCAAAGCAGGGGACGAGTCGATAACGGCGATCTATCCTTATGCCGATCTTATCGGTCTTAAAAAAGGTGAGCAAAATTTTTACGAAAAATCAGCCGAGGAAAGGCTACAGACGGCGGTTCTCACGCTTGACAAAATGTTGACGCGCATTGACAGCGTGGCCAAAAACATCGACGAAGCCGAAAAACGCATTGAAACTATAAATCCAAAACGTTATCCA
Organism: Candidatus Roizmanbacteria bacterium RIFCSPHIGHO2_12_FULL_38_13; assembly: GCA_001789555.1. Taxonomy (GTDB): domain Bacteria; phylum Patescibacteriota; class Microgenomatia; order UBA1406; family GWC2-37-13; genus CAYNLS01. Next base: position 16,057 of record MFZZ01000009.1, on the reverse strand, counting down.
AAGCAGTTAGGTAAATATGTAATAAGAGAAAATCTGGAGCAAGCTAAAAACCAATTTGAAGGCATGGCGACACTTTTTGTCGACTCCAAACCTTTCTTAAAACAGCTTCCTAACATCCTCGGGTCAGAGGAAGAAAAGAATTATCTTATCCTGTTCCAAAACACCGCCGAGCGCCGTGCAACGGGCGGATTTTTTACTTTTTATGCCGTTTTTAACATAAACAAGGGTAAGATATCGATCAAAGAATCAAGTGATATGTACGACATCGATAATAACATTGCGTCCCATCCGGCAGCACCTGAAAAGATACTGGATTATCACAAAGATGTAACACGATTTTATATTCGTGACAGTAACCTTTCCCCCGACTTTGTTGAGTCGGTCAGGCTTTTTGAGTCACTTTATTCGAAAGCGGGAAATAGTATCGATTACGACGGGATTATTACCATGGATTCCAAAGTACTCGTAGACATGCTCAAAATTTTCGGTGATACACAGGTCAACGGCATAAATTTTTCGGCAGAGAAAGATAAACGCTGTGACTGTCCGCAGGTTATTTACACCCTTTTTGACATTGTCGATCGACCGGTCAATTATGTGAAGGTTGATCGCAAAAGGATTCTGGGAAATCTGATGCTTGAACTTTTTTATAAAGCCGTTGGTTTTTCACCCTCAAAATACTGGGGACAGCTTGCGCAGACAATGTTTACCAATCTTGATGAAAAACATATCTTGCTTTATTTTACAGATAAAGCATCTCAAGAGGCTGTAACCAAACTAAACTATGCAGGACGCATCCGTGATTACGAGGGCGACTTTATTCACATAAATAACGTGAACTTCGCCGGCGCCAAGTCCAATATGTTCATCGATGAAAAAGTAACCTCCGAAACTACACTTGGTGGTGAGATAAAACGTACCGTGACAATTCAGTTTAAAAATCCACATCCACCATCCGATTGTAATTTGGAACGAGGCGGACTCTGTCTGAACGCCACACTTCGCAACTGGATCAGATTCTATGTTCCCGAAGGTTCGAAACTTGTGAGTTTCAAAGGATCAAAAACAAAAACTCTGACCTATGACGAACTTGGAAAAACCGTGTTTGAAGGTTTTATGACTGTTGATCCAAAAGGTTCGGCCACAGTGACGGTTGAGTATACCTTGCCAAGCTCGATAAGTAGCAAAGATTACAAACTGCTTATCCAGAAACAGCCTGGTGTCGAAAAGCAGACTTGGGAGGTAAAAGTCGATGGTAAAACAGCTTTTGAAGGACTACTAAAAACCGACAAAGAGCTAAAATAAAATCATGGACGACAGGATAAAAACAGACGGTTTTGTACTCAAGAAAAAATCTCTTCTTCATAAAGACGTTTTGGTGACGTTTTTTTCTGCGGATTTTGGCAAAATTACTGCGATTGCAAAAGGCGTAAAAAAACTGACTTCGCGAAGGGCGGCCCATATACAGACCGGAAATCTTATCAACATCCAAATGCAAAAATCTCATGAGATCTGGTATTTGCGCTCTACCGAACTTATCTCCGGCTTTATTAAAGTAAGGAATAAAGTCAAGTCCGATGCAGTCTATTTATATTTATTCACTCTTGACCGTCTTTTGCCAGAAGAACAAAACGAGTACGAAATTTACAAGCTGACTAAAAAGTTTTTTATCGAGGTTTCAAAGCCGGATGCTCATGTTAAGGCGACACTCACAAAGATATTACAAAAGACATTAAATATCTTGGGCTACGGTGATCAAAAACACAAACTGCCGCAGCTGCTGCAAATAGTGGAAAACAATATTGAAGAAAAGCTGCCGTATCATGATATACTTTAGCTTATTAGAAAATAGCGCATAGGGGATAGGGAATATAAACATATGGACGATATAATATCTTTGGCAAAACGCCGCGGTTTTTTTTATCCTTCATCCGAGATCTACGGAGGTCTCGCCAATACGTGGGATTTCGGCCACTATGGAACATTACTAAAAAACAATCTGCGTGATCTTTGGTGGAAGTTCTTTGTCACAACTCGCACAAACATGGTCGGCATAGAGGCCAGCATTTTTTTAAACCCGAAAGTCTGGGAAGCGTCCGGTCATGTGTCCGGTTTTACCGACGCTCTTATAGATTGTAAAAAATGTAAATTTCGCACTCGCGCCGATCATCTCATCGAGGATCAGCTCCCAGACACCAAAGTCGAGGGACTTCCTATCGAAAAACTTACCGAAATTATAAAAACACATAAACTCAAATGTCCGCGTTGCGGATCAAGCGATTTTACCGATGTTCGGAAATTCAACCTTCTTTTTGAAACCTCAATTGGTATTGTTGAGGAGGCAAAATCAAAAGCTTACCTGCGGGGTGAAATTGCGCAGGGAATATTTTTAAACTACAAAAATGTATTAGATACGATGCGCGTGCAGATCCCGTTTGGAATCGCTCAAGTCGGAAAAGCATTCAGAAATGAGATTACCATGGGACAGGCGGTGTTTCGAACACTCGAGTTTGACTTAATGGAGTTTGAGTACTTTATTCGGAAAAACGAGTGGAAAAAAACTTTTTCTTATTGGCAGGAGGAGCTCAAAAAATTTGCAAAAATACTTGGTATTGATGAGCAACGTTTGCGTTGGCGTGAGCATGAGGAGCATGAACGATCTCATTATTCAACACGCACAGTAGATCTGGAATACCAGTTTCCTTTTGGCTGGAAAGAGATCTGGGCAGTTGCGTATCGCACCGATTTTGACCTGGCAAATCATATGAAACATTCCGGAGTAAATCTTGCCTATCGTGATCAACAATCGGGAGAATCATATATTCCTCACGTTATCGAGCCGACATTCGGACTTTCACGACTCATATTGGTTATCCTACATAATGCCTACCGTGTTTCGGAAATTAAAGGAAAAATGCGTACCTATCTTGCTTTTGATCCTAAAATAGCGCCGATAAAGGCGGCGATTTTTCCGTTACAGAAAGATGAAAAGCTTCAAAAAATCGCCGCGAACTTGTACAATGATTTGAGACACGAGTTTGTTGTCGAATACGACAACGCAGGAAATATTGGAAAGATGTATCGCAGACAGGACGAGATCGGTACACCGTATTGTATAACAATCGATTATCAAACGATTGATGACGCAACGGTAACTATACGTCATCGAGACTCGATGAAACAAGAACGATTGGCTTTGGATGCAATTTCCTCATATTTTGCAAAAGTGTTATAGTATTTTTATTCGTTAAAATTTTTTTTAATCCATGAAATCAATACCACGCCAATATCTCATTGTTGCAGGGGTAATCGTTGTGCTTCTTGTTATAATTGGTTTTTTCACTTTTGGTCGAAAGGCTTCAGAAACAGCAGAGGATAAGGAAACAGTTTTTGGTGAACCAGTCGAGGTGATCCCAACTGTTGATTCTTCGGTTAAAGCCCAAGTCAAAGGCGACAAAGACGCAGTGATTACTATTTCCGCAGTACCAAGCGGCACCAAAAAAATCGAGTACGAGCTTTCTTACAATACGACTTCAGGAAGTATTGAAGGAGTTTTTGGCAGTATCGACGTGAATGGAAAATCAACCGTGACCGAAGATATAACTTTTGGAACCTGTTCGTCTGGAGTCTGTCGTTATCATTCGATTGAAGGACCCGTCAAAGGCACGTTTAAGTTTAGCGGGTCATACGGAAAAAGATTGTTAGAGAAAGAGTTTAAGGTATAAGCTTTAATATTTATTTGCAGAGATTACTAGTTAATAGTTTTTAAATAAGGGGGGTGTGAAGATAATTATGCCACGAATAAAATCAGCTAAAAAGAAGATGCGCCAAGATGTGATGCGTGCATCAAGAAATGCAAGATATGAAACTGCGATAAAAGATATAATGAAGAATATGAAGGCAGGAAAAAAAACTAAAAAAGTAGAGACCACTGTCTCGAAAGCCTATTCTGTTATCGACAAGGCGGTTAAAATGCGCGTTATCCATAAAAACAAAGGAGCGAGATTAAAAGGAAGAGTTAGTAGATTGAGTCAGTCAAAATAATGAAATACCAGTTAAATTTGCTTTCCGAGAAGCACAAAAGCACGTTAGACAAAATTACTTACTTTTCGCTTCATTATCTACGCTATATCCTTGTCATCACCCAGTTTGTTACGATCTGCGTTTTTTTTTATAGATTTAAGGTGGATCAAGATATTGTAGATACCCGCGATCTTCTTTTGCAAAAAAAAGCGATAGTTGATGCCACCAGCACCCTTCTTGAAAAGGTAAAAGAGCTTGATACAAAAATAAAAAATATTAAATCTCTTTATGAAAAACAAACTACAATGCAGCAGCTTTATTCATATTTTTTTCAATCACTGCCTTCGGATCTCACCATTAATTCGATTTCCTTTGGCGTCGAATTGACCCAATTTGAAGGTTCGGCAGCCAACATTGATTCGGTCAAGGTATTTTATGAAAAACTCCAACAGGATAAAAGATTTAAAAGCACAACCCTTACAAATATAACCAAAACCGAAACTGGTTATGATTTTAGTCTTGAGTTAACAGAGTTTATACCAACAAATGGACAGCAAGAAAATACTTGATCAGCTAAAGGATCAAAAAATTCAAAACTATTCTTACAACATCTTTTTTTTCATTATCTTCGCGTTCTTTTTGGTATTTGCGATTAGACCAAATCTTATGACGGCATTTAACCTACAAAAAGAACTTCAAGACCTGAAGCTCAAAAGCCAGGAGTTCGAGGTCGAAATTCAGAAAATTGTCGACTATCAGACCAAAGTGGAGCAGTATCGTGACCAGTTTTACTTGTTGGACGAAGCCCTTCCCGCAAGTCCGGCAGTAGCCAAGGTGTTTGAAGATTTACGGAAAAGTGCTACAGACTCGGCAGTGATCCTAAATTCTATAAACGTCGAAGAAGTCAAAATCAAGTCGGAGGAAAAGTTGGAGGGTTTGAAAGGATATAATATGACTTTAAATGCACAAAGCGATATATTTGGGCTCCAGAATTTTTTGAATGCACTGACAGATCAACGCAGAATCAAGACTATTGAGAATTTAGAAATTTCGAAAGATTCTCAAGATGGAGCTACAGTCGAACAGTTTACAATTACAATGTTGATTAAGGGATTATATCTATGAATCAAAAAGAACTACTACTAATTGCTGTCGCAATATTTGTTACCATTATAGTATGGGTGATTTCTGAACTTTATCTAATTCACAAGAGCACACCAACTGAAGGGGACATTCAGTCGTTTTCGGTAGACTATTCTATTGATACGAAGGTCATAGAAACTTTGCAAAGAAAAACACCCTAAAATATGTCATATAGTGATCTTTATTTTCAATCTCAATCAAGACCGTCAAGGTACATGGTTATTGCTGCGGTGATCGTTGCTGTTTCGGCAGTAATTGTTTACTATAGCTCGAGTGTGAAGTTTACGAGAGCCTCCAAACAAACAGTCTCAAAACATCAGGTAGTCAACGTATTACCACAACAATCGGGTGTATTCTGGGAGGTGCCGACTGTCGATCAGGGCTGGGTGACCTATGGGGAAAATCCTTCAAAACTAGATCAAGTTGCAGTTGACGAACGCGATATCGATAAAAGAAAAGAACGGCTGTATCATTATGTTGTCCTAAAAAATTTAAAACCAGACACGCTTTACTACTATAGATTAATAAGCAATAGTGAATTAATATCCGATCCTGCAGGTGCACCGTTTACGCTGCGAACACTGCCAGAATCTTTGCCGGGAAATACTTTATCACCTGCATATGGCACAATCGTTTTACCAGATGGACAACCGCTTGAAGAAGCAGTAGTTTTGGTGAACATAGGAGGTGCGGTACCACTGGCATCAACTACAGGTCAAACGGGCGAATGGCTCGTGCCCATGCAGCATATTGTCCAAAAGGAGACACTGCGCCCATCGACGGTAGAATTAAATACAATTTTAACAATCAACGTTTATTCTGAAAATCAGCAATCTGTCGTTAAGTCCACAATTTCGAAAGCCAGTCCGTTACCACAAACAGTTATCATAGGTAAAAATTATTCTTTTTTAGAGGGCGATAATGTACTTTCCACGACCGATAAACCAACAAAATCAAACAACTCCGGTTATCGTGTAGAAATACGCTATCCAAAACAAAACGCTGTCATTCCCGGCTCCTCTCCGATCATCAATGGCAAGGGTATCCCCAATGAGTATGTGACCGTGAGTATTGACGCTAATCCTGTTTTTTCACGCAAAGTAAAAGTCGATCAAGAGGGCAACTGGCTGATAGAAGCTAAAACCACTTTTCGTCCCGGAGCATATACCTTGATCTTAAACACCAAGAACGAGCGAGGCCAGACTATAAATATGTCAAGACGTTTTACGATCATTAAAAGCGGTGAGCAAGTGTTAGCTACAACCGCAACTCCGTCAGGCTCGGTTACTCCAATAATGAGTCCGACGGGATCGCTAACTCCTACAGGATCCCTGACTCCGACCCGGCAAGAATCGCCAACACCGGAGCCTACAGAAATTGTTGATACTACTTTGACAACAACCCCGACACCTCCTCCGCCAGTCAGTGGTATCGATATGGTGCCGATATTTGTGACCAGCATCGGATTGGTAATTATTGGCGCGGGATTGTTTTTGGCTTTATAGAAGACTTAAATCTTTTTCGCTGTAAGAGTTGACAGACACTTTTTTTCTGTTAAAATAAATTTTACATGTCAAAGAAACCTTTCCACCGGTTTTATTTTTATTTTTACTTTACCGCTTCAGGCGGGGTGGAAAGTTATGTCTGACACATAATTTTTAAAGTTAAGTCCACATCCCGCCATAAGGCGGGTTTTTTTTATGAAAAATCAAAAAATCACCATCATTGCCGGGCCTTGTTCGATTGATGATAACAACATCAACGAGATTATGGAGATTGCGAAGATCACCATTCGTAATAGAAGTGGAAAAAAACAAAAAGCAGTTGCCGGCACACGGGTGGTCGGTCTCAAGTCGCGCACAGAGCTTGATATGTCCGGCAAAGGAATGGGCATGGATTTTGAGGTGTACAAGAAAAATATGGAGATCCTTTTAAAAGGCGGTACTCTTTCGGATTTCAAAGTTTTGCCAAGCGCATATATCGCCGAAAAATTGGTAGAAAAAACCGGTCTTATGATCGCAACCGAAGTCATGAATCCGATTATCCAGTTGCCTTCATATGAAAAACGTATTCCACACAGAAAACTACTGCCCTGGAACCCGGCTGTTAACCAGCTTGGCTGGCAGATAGAACAAACGGTTGCTTTTGCCAAAAGAAATGGCTGGCATATCGGGATCAAAAACGGCAAATGGATCGGGGATCATATCCACACCTCAAACACGGATGAATATCTTGGAAAAACCACTATGGAAAAAACTTGGGCAGGGTTGGTCAAATATGCGACAGGAATTGACGGTGATGTTATTTTGATACATCGTGGAGTAGATGTACCCGGTAAAGAAAATTTCCGCAACGCGCCTGTACACGCCATAGCCAAAAGAGTTAAGAAGGATACAAAAGTTAAGCTTTTTTTCGATCCCAGTCATACATATGGTCCAAAACTGCGTGATCATATTGTCGACGCCGTTATCGAGGCGATGAAAATGAAAATTGAGAAAAATGAATTTCTCTATGACGGTGTACTGATCGAAACCGGGACATCATCGACCGATACCGATCAGCACATCACTATTGCCGAACTACAATTATTAGTCGCCAAGTTAGCCAAGTTTCGTGATTTGGTAGCACCATAAAATATGAAAAAAAAATTAAAATCGCTAAGAAAACAGATAGATTTTGTTGATGGTCAGATCATCGAACTTTTGGCCAAGCGTTTCTCAATTGTTCAAGAAATTGGCGCAATAAAGAAGTCAAGTTCTAAAAAACCGCTTGATAAGAAAAGATGGGAGAAACTTATATCCAATCGTCTGAAGCTCGCAAAAGGATTCAATTTAGACAAAAATTTTGTCCAGGACGTCTGGAAAAGAATTCACAGGCAGTCATTAATCATTGAATCAGATCATGAAAAATAATATTTGCACTATCGGCGTAGTCGGTTATGGCAGATTTGGTAGACTGCTTGTTGATATCCTAAAAAAAAATCCAAAACTTGACGTCAAGGTTTTTTCTCGACATCAAAAAAGCCGTTCGGGATTTACATCATTGAAGAAGGCTCTTGAAAATGATCTCATCATCGTTGCAGTACCGATCAGAGTTTTTGAAAAAGTAATTAAAAATTGCTCAAAAAAATTGCCGAAGGATGCGATCATTATGGATGTCTGTTCGGTAAAAAAGTTTCCGATCGAGATCATGAAAAAATACGTGTCCCGCGCAAACACCATTATCGGCTCACATCCTTTGTTTGGCCCTGGAACTTTCCTCAATTTAAATCCGAAATTTGGCGAACTTTCCATAGCTTTGGATTTTGTGAGAGGAGAAAGACTTAAATATATAGCCGTAAAAAATTTGTTTTCCAAATTTGGATTTAAGATTATCGAAACCAACGCAAAAACACACGATGAAAATATTGTCAGATCACAGTTTACTGCCCACATCATTGCTCATCTTGCACATGAGCTTGATGTTGCTCCCAATCATTTAGATACGAAATCTAGTCAGATTTTTAATAGTTTTCTTGATATCATTCAGACTGATAAACAGCTACTTAAAGATATGTACGTTTATAATCCGTATAGTAAGGTTTGGTTGCAAAATACAAAAAATGCTTTTCAAAAAATTACAAAATATCTCGAGACATAAATTATGAAAATTTACTACTTGGGACCAACCGGATCTTTCAGCGAGCAAATCGCGAAAAAGATTTACATCGGTCACGAACTGATTTCACTACAGACCTTTTCCGAAATTGTGGAAAAAGTCGAAGACGACTCAAACTCGGTCGGACTACTTGTGATCGAAAATTCGATCAGTAGTTCGGTTCACCAGTCTGTTGACCTCATGTTTGAAAGCCGCGCCAAAATCATCGGTGAAGCCTTTATGGAAATCAGTCTTGATCTTATTGGAATACCCGGTACAAAGATCAACAATCTCAAAAAAGTCTATTCACATCCGCAGGCTTTTGCCCAATGTAGCAGGTTTATAAAAAAAAATAACCTAAATGTTTTAGTCGAGCAGAGTACGGCCTCGGCTGCAGACTTGGTCAAAAAATCAAATAAAAAAATTTGTGCCGCCATCGGCAGTAAGTATCTTGCAAAGATTATGGGACTTCAGGTAATCGAGTCTGATGTTGCCAATGTGAAACACAACATGTCGAGGTGGATTATGATCGCCAATAATTCACATTTGGACATTAATAACGCCGATAAACTGACAGTTATTTTCAAAGTAAAACATTTGGCTGGCAGTCTGGTTAAAGTACTCGATAAGATCGCTAAAATGAATGGTAATTTGACTAAAATCGAGTCGCGGCCACTGCCTGGCACCAATTGGGAGTACGAGTTCTGGGTTGATGTTGAAGTTGGTCAAACTAAAGCAAAAGATTTTTTAAGTTTAATGAAAAAGGAAACTCTTGAGTATCGTCTGCTTGGCGCATACTCGAGAGGTAAACTATATAACAGTTGATTTTACTTATGGAAAAAGTCCAAATTTGCATCTTTAAAAAAACATTTAATTATCCGGTTTTTATCGGATCAAAGATCTTAAAACAAATTGGCGAATTTGTCGACATTGACCGTTATTCATCAGTTAATCTGATTTCAGATAATACTGTTTACGGTTTGCACGGGAAAAATTTATCAATAAAAAAAGCAAATGTATTTACCTTCTCATCAGGTGAAAGCTCAAAAAATCTACAAACAGTAAAAGGAGCATACGAATTTTTAGCTGAAAAAAATGTCGATCGGCATGGACTTATTATCAACATGGGCGGAGGTGTAGTTGCTGATTTGGGAGGTTTTGTTGCCTCGACATATCTACGGGGAATTGATTTTATCAATATTCCAACAACTGTTGAAGCTATGGTCGACGCCAGTTTTGGAGGTAAGAACGGAGTCAATCTGGGACATTATAAAAATTACGTTGGCACTTTCAATCAACCAAAAGCAGTGGTTGCCGATATCGATACTTTAAAGACCATGCCAAAAAGATCGTTTATTCAGGGTTTTGCCGAGGTTATAAAACATGGTCTTATCCAAGATAAATTCTATTTTTTTCGGGTGACTAAAAAAAGACCTAATCAGTTTTCCCAAAAAGAACTTGTTGAAATCATTGCCGAGTCGGTCAGGATAAAGGGGGAAATCGTACAACAAGATGAGAGGGAAACCGGTCTACGAAAGCTTTTAAATTTCGGACATACAGTTGGTCATGCCATTGAGTCTCAAAGTTTCAAGTCGAAAAATCCTTTATTCCACGGTGAAGCGGTAGCAATCGGCATGGTGGCGGAGGCCAAGATTTCTGCTGATCTTGGAATGATAAACGAAAAAGATTTTAAAATCATCGAGCGGGCAATAGCCGATTTTGGTCTACCGACCAGATACGAGAGTGGTGTCTCTGTCGACGAAGTGGTCACATTGCTTGAAAAAGATAAAAAGAGTCAGCATGGAAAGATAAAATGGACGCTTCTTTCTGCTATCGGAGTCGGTGATTACAATATTCAGTTTGATGATAAGTTTGTACGTGAAGGAATTCAATATGTATTATGATTTTCGCTCGATATCCTTTTTCTTTGCCTCCCTTGAGGTAAATACAGCGCAAGTCCTCAAGTCGGCATAAAAAGGATATCTTCGTTCAAGTAAATTATGAACAATTTAATTGTTGTTATGCCCGGTTCCAAAAGTTACACAAACCGTGCTCTTATTATGGCCGCGTTAACTAAAGGTCAGGTAACTTTGGAAAATCCTCTTTTTAGTGACGATACCGAGGCGATGATAACCTGTTTAACAAAATTGGGCATTATGATTAAAAAAGAAAAAAACAAACTTATTGTTGAAAATGATATTAGTGTAATTCAAGATCGACGGCATGAACTTGATGCCGATTTGTCCGGGACAACAATCCGATTTATTCTTGCATTATCTTGTATCGTCCCAGGACAAAAAAGGATATTTGGAAAAGAAGGTCTGAACAAAAGACCTATAGAGGATTTGGTTCTTGCATTAAAAACTGCCGGCGCGCAAATCGAATATGAAGACAAACAAGGCTTCCCTCCAGTTATCGTAAAATCTTCTTTTTTACCAAATGGAAACATTGTTATTAATGGAAGCGTGAGTAGTCAGTTCGTCTCTGCTTTACTTATGATTTCACCGATTATTGACGGCGTTACTATTGAAGTTTCAGGAAATCAAATCTCAAAATCATATATCGATATTACCATTTCCATGATGAAGGATTGGGGAGTCGAAGTTGAAAACTTTGATTATAAAAAGTATGTTATTGCCAAAAATCAGAACTATAAAATGAAAAAATACATTATCGAAGGCGATTATTCTGCCGCAGGGTATTTTTTTGCGGTAGCCGCCTTGAACAAATTCACTTTAACAGTCGAAAATTTAAATCCAAACTCCGTCCAGGGCGATCGCCGGTTTTTAAAAATTTTAGAAGAAATGGGCAACAAAATTATTTATGGCTCAAACGAAGTGACAATTAAAGGCAATGGAGTAAAACCTGTCGAAGTTGATATGGAAGAATGTCCTGATCAGGCGCAGACTTTGGCTGTTCTTGCCGCTTTTGCTGATGGGAAGTCGGTACTCACAGGTGTTCGTTCACTTCGTGTCAAAGAAACCGAAAGGGTTAAGGCTCTTCAGGCAGAGCTTGGTAAAATGAGTATAATAACAGAATCGCCTGACCATGATACACTTGCAATTTTTGGAGGGAGTCCAAAACCTGCAGAAATTGATACGTATAACGATCATAGAATGGCGATGAGTTTTGCGGTTGCGCAAACAAGCATTCCAGAGATTAAAATAAGAAATCCGGAAGTTGTTAATAAAACTTTTCCGGAGTTTTGGATGAAGTTGGCTCAAATTGCAGTAAAATTTACATAAAGTTACAAGTTACAAGATTAGACATGAAAATAATTCTCATCGGATTTATGGGATCGGGAAAAACAGCGGTTGGACAACAACTTGGGAAAAGGCTAAATCTTGATGTTATCGAGATGGATGCAATCGTGCTTGAAAGAAACAAATTGAAGGACATGGATGAACTGTTTAAAATCGGCGGTGAATTGTTACTACGTGAATGGGAGATAAAACTTGCCAAAGAATGGAGAGATCTGGAAAATGCCATAATATCTACTGGAGGTGGAGTGGTGATGAACAAAATTATTCTTGATTATCTGTGCCAACCCTTTGGTTCGGTCATATTTCTTGATGTGCCTTTTGAGGTGATTAAAAAAAGAGTCTTTTCAGATCAGATCGCCCGTCCGCTTTTCAAAAATGTCAAGCAAGCGTTTGAACTTTTTTCTCATAGATTGCCATTGTATAAAAGATATGCAGACATAACTATCAAGTCACATGGTAAGGATCCTGATGTTATAGCCACGGAAATTTTAACAAAATTATCCCAAATCAATGAAAATTTCAGCTAAAACAAAAATCTGTATGATCGTCGGTGATCCGGTCGAACATTCACTGTCTCCGCTCATGCATAATGCCGGTTATGAGGCTCTTGACATTGACGACCAATTTGTATTTACGGCTGCTAAGGTAAAACCGAAGGATCTTAAGGATGTAATAAAAGCTGTTCGCGCAATGAATATTCGTGGCTTGACGTGCACGATACCTCACAAGATTAGGGTTATGAAATATCTTGATGAAATAGATGAAACAGCCAAAAAGATCGTTGCCGTAAATACTGTTGTTAATAATAATGGAAAGTTAAAAGGATATAACACCGACTGGCTTGGAGTCGTCAAACCTCTTGAAAAATATGGAAGCTTGAAAGGAAAAAAGGCTGCGATTATCGGAGCCGGTGGCGCGGCCCATGCGATGGTTTTCGGACTTCTGAAAAAAGGTGCCAGCGTAGTTATTTTTAACCGTACGCTTGAGAAGGCATGGCACCTGATAAAGACTCTAAAGATTAAAAACGGCCGATCGGTTTCGTTGGTAAGTTGTTACGATCTCTCTCATATACAGGGTGTTGAAGACTGCGACATCATCCTTAATGCCACCAGTTTGGGCATGGGAAAGAATGTGAATAAAACTCCTGTTCCCAAAAAATATCTTAAAAAAGATCATATAGTTTTTGATGCCGTGTATGTACCTTATGAAACAAGGTTATTGAAGGAAGCAAAAGAAAAAGGTGCAAGAATTATTCATGGGACAGAAATGCTTTTATATCAGGGCATAGTACAGTTTGAACTTTATACAGGTAAAAAGGCACCGGTTAAAGTTATGAGAGAAATACTAGTTGAGAGTTATAAGTTACCTGCCTCGACGGCAGGCAGGCGAGTTACGAGTTGACTTATGAATATACGCATTTGTACACCCGTTATCGGAACAACACTTGATGATTTTTTGTCAAACTTAAAAAAGACAGAAGAAATATCGGATTTTGTAGAATTACGAGTCGATTATATTCAGGATTTTACTGAAACAAATGTTGAAGTCATTCGCAAAGAAACAAACGTGCAATCTATTTTTACTTGCAGAAAAAAAGAAGAAGGTGGAAAATTTAACGGTGACGAAAATAACCGTGTAGGAATTTTACAAAAAGCAATTGAGCTAGGATTTGATCATGTTGATATTGAACTTTCAACGATTAAAGAATATCAATTTAAACGAGATAATACTAAGCTGATTATTTCCTATCACAATTTTGTTGAAACTCCAAGTTATTGGGACATGCAAAGCATCATTTATGAGATGAATGAATTTAAACCTGATATTTTAAAAATTGCAACTGTTTTAACTGAAGAATATGAAACCACAAAAATTTATAGATTGCTTACAAATAAACCGCATAACGAAGAAAGGATTGTAATTGGGATGGGAGAAAAAGGGAGAGTGACGAGAATATTGGTACCTTTGCTTGGAAGTTATTTGACATATGCGTCAACGGAGTTTGGAGAGTCGGCGCCGGGGCAGATTGGCATCGAAGAATTAAAAAATATTTACAATACAATATTGTCATTCCGGACTTGATCCGGAATCCAGTATAGTCGCGTTCCAGATTCTGTCGCTCGCCACCTCGACAAATGCGTAACGATAGCCCGCATTTGGTCAAGGTCTCTGGCTCACGCCACCTGTTCCGTTGGTTAATATATAAAGAGTTATAAGTTCTAACGTTTCGCGTTATACGTTACACGCTATACGATTTATGTTGCGTTTTCTAACAGCCGGTGAATCACACGGCAAAGCATTAACTGTCATTATCGAGGGTATGCCTGCGGGTGTGCCAGTTTCTCAAGTATTCATTGCGCATGAAATGAAAAAACGTATGAAAGGATCGGGAAGCGGAGGGCGGATGCTGATTGAAGAAGACAAAGTAGAAATATTGTCCGGAATCCGTTTTGGAAAAACGATCGGAAGCCCGATTGCTTTGTTAATTGAAAATAAGGATTACAAAAATTGGGATGTTAAGATGAGTGTGGATCCCCAACCAAAAGAGGTTGTTGAATCTGCTCGTGTTACACAACCACGTCCCGGCCATGCCGATTTAACCGGCGTACAAAAGTACGGTTTTGATGATGTCAGAAATGTCCTTGAGCGCGCAAGTGCACGTGAGACAGCGGCGCGCGTCGCAGCCGGTGCGATTTTTAAACAATTTTTACTTCAGCACAAAATTGAAATTGCAAGTCACACATTGCAGATAGGCGAAATAAAAGTTGAAAAAGGATATTCGTTTGGAGATGTCAAAAAGACCTATGAAAATGATCCGGAAATTCGCTGCGTCGATCCTGAAACTTCCAAAAGTATGAAAGAACTTATCGAAAAGACTAGAAAAGAAATGAATACTCTCG
>MFZZ01000009.1:0-1058 GCA_001789555.1 Candidatus Roizmanbacteria bacterium RIFCSPHIGHO2_12_FULL_38_13 | reverse complement strand
GTAGCAAATATTTCAAAGTTTGGATCAGATGTGCATGATGAAATTTATTATCGTCATTCTGACATCACCAAACGTCATCCCGAATTTATTTCGGGATCTCAAAGGGATTCCGGATCGGAGTCCGGAATGACGACTGAAAGAAGTGGTTATTTCCGCAAAACAAATCGCGCAGGCGGCATTGAAGGAGGGATGACAAACGGCATGCCCATTGTTGTACGTGTCTATCACAAACCGATATCAACATTATATAAGCCAATGAATACAGTTGATATCTTTAGTAAAGAACCAGTGAAAGCAACAGTTGAAAGATCGGACATTTGTGTAGTGCCCCGCGCGGGAGTAATATCAGAGGCGATGCTGGCGTATATCTTGGCAAAAAATTTTATTCACGATCATTAGGTCGTAATCTACTACATATTGTTTAAGTAAAAGTTTAATATTTTTTGAAATTTTACTGGAAAAGTTATATCATTATGTATATGAATAGATTGAAGATATCGAAGAGGTATAAATATATATTTTCAGAAAAAGTTATGGATCTAGGTAATATTAGTGCAGGTGCGTTAGTTTTTAGTCAGTTTATAAGTGGAAAAGAATTATCGTTGACCTCATTTTTAGCAGGCATTATACTACTTATAGTTACATACTTTATAAGTTTACAGGTAGCACAATGATAAGTTCTGACCAAGGAGTTACACTTTTTTTACTTACAATCACAATTCTTGTCATAGTGGGTGGTTTGCTGATAAAAAAGTATGGCTAGATTTGGAAAATACTAGAATGAAAGTCTACTTTAGACAGAAAGATTAAATCCAAAATAGGGAATATTTTCTTTTGGTACCTTAAACAATATCGGAGATTTTGAACCCTTATCAATAGCCTCTTTATAAGTTTTATTTGCGTTATTACTAGAAGAGATAACTTTTGAAAGTTTTTCATCAAGCGCAACCTACAGTCCTTTATATTTATTGTAAATTTTTGACAGATCCGTGTTGCCAGGTAGAATAATGTTACCGAGATAAAGCACATTAACAAGTCGTTGCCAGGTTCAGGAATGT
>MFZZ01000008.1:714-35403 GCA_001789555.1 Candidatus Roizmanbacteria bacterium RIFCSPHIGHO2_12_FULL_38_13 | reverse complement strand
TGTCAATAAAATTGACAGGTTTTCCTATACAATATGCCCTGACTATGATAAGGCAACAAAGCTTTGCCGCATTATTCAAAAAATATCGACTTCGTTCGGAGATAGAAACTTTGTCGGAGTTTGGGGATCTTCTTGCGCAAGAAGGGATTGTTTATGAAACTTCATTGTTTACTAGGTGGCAGAATGGGGAGAGAGTGCCGAGCAGCCGTAAAGCAATCATTACAATTATTCGATTATTTGCCAAGCGAGGAGCAGTAAGAACAATTGAAGACGCAAATTCAGTTTTAGAGTCGTTAGAAAAAAGAAATTTATACGACAATGAGGTTGAAGAAATTAAACTATTTTTTAGACCGTTAAATACCACTTTACCTGATGAACCCAAAATATTTATTGGCAGGGACAAATTTATTAAAGACATTGCATGGGAGCTTATAAATAAGAATAGGGTCTTGTTATATGGTATGCCAGGGGTGGGGAAAACGTTGTTGGCAATACACTTAGCATATACTTTAAAAAATGCTTTTTCTGACGGAATATATTGGTTCCGTGCGGATTTGAAAAATAAACAAGCAATAATTGACAACATCCTTTTTGGACTAGGATACGACGCTCAAGGAGTCTCTAATGAGGAATACAAAAGAGAAAAACTAATTTCACTGATACAAAATAAATCGATTTTATTAATTCTTGATAATATTCAAAGCTCTCAGTTTTCTACCGACGTAATACTATTTTTATCTAAGCTACCAATTGCTATTTTATTTACCTCTATTGAAGACAGTGATTTTTGTCAAAAAAGATTTCAAATTAAATATTTTTCTTCTGAAGAATATACAAAACTTGCTAATACTATTTTAGGGGAGCCTTATATTAGAAGTAATAAGGAGTATATAAAAAAAATTGGAGAATCTTTAGGATATTTACCTATTTTGTGCTCAATTGTTCTAAGGCAAATTTATATAAACCCAACTAATTTAAAAGAATATTTTTTTCAAATTAAAAAACAGAATCTAGATTTTAGTAGCATTAATTATGATAACAGGAATTTATACGTTGCCCTAGATTTTGCACTAAATAAACTTTCTAAAAACGAAAAACAAGTGCTTTTATTAAGTGCGGTTTTTGGAGGAACCGATTTCGGGATCGATCCTATTGCTTTTCTGTGTAATGCACGGAAAAAAAATATTAGACATATACTTCAAGCACTACGAAATCTCTCATTTATAGAGTCTTCAGTTTCTGACAGATACAGACTCCATCCTGCGGTAAAGGAATTCTTGAGAAATAAGATAGATAAACAAAGTTATCACAGATTGGCGACCTATTATATAAAGCAGATTGGAAAGCATCCAATGGGTAGCAAAAAATATTTAAGTTATCTTAAAAAGGAAAATGAGAACATTTTAGCCATAATGGAAGAGTCTTACCAAATAAAAGATTATTCTGAGCTAATATCCTTATGGTTATTAATAAACACATACATTTTCTATAGTGGAAATTGGAATTTTATTCAAAGTTTCGATAATAAATTACAAGAAGCTTATACAAAATTGAACAACTATCAAGGGCTAGTAAAATACTTTATTGAAGATATTGGGCGAGTATATTTTTTTCAAAATAATCTTGAAAAAGTTCACGAACTATTAAATAAATCTTCTGAAATAGCAAAAAAAAATTATGACACACAAATATTGGGAATACTTAAACAAAAATATGGACTTATAAACAAGCAATTAGGAAAATATAAAACTGCGGAAAAATTACTTTTAGAATCAATCAGTATTTTAAATACAAAAGAAAGTAAAGAACAATATACTAAATCTCATGCTTATCTTTCCATGACTTATGGGGCATTGGGAAATCATAAACAAGCCATACAGTACGGGAATAGGGCTTTAAAGCTGAGTAGTTCATTTAGCGACAAAACAGTAAATGGTCATGCATTAATTTTTTTTGGCAAAGCCTTGTTACTGTTAAATAAATTGGATGCAGCAGAAAAACAATTTAAAAGAGGATTACTTATAATGGAAAGATGGAAATTAAAAATCGGGATGGCACAGATATTAGAGGGACTTGGACAGATATATAAACAAAAAAACAAAAATAATAAAGCTTTGATTAATTTACGTAGAGCATATGTTCTGTACCATGAACTTGGTATGGATATGGATAAAAAAAAAGTTGAGGATCTGATAATCTCCTTAGGCAGCGTTCCTTCTTTAAATTGATCATTTTTGAATATTCCTAATGAAGAAATGTTATTACTAGACGTGAGTCAATTTTATTGACAATTTTTCTGAAAAGTCTTTAGTTTTTTGATATACTCAAACCTATAGAAATAAAAATATTGATTCAAATTCAGCGATTCGATGAATAAAAATTATTCTTATTCTCAACATAACTTGATTGAGATAGATTCATACATACATACTCTTCATAAAGAAGTAACTATAACTGGAAATAAATTAACAATCCCCGAGATTATTTCGGTTGCAAGTGGGAAAGCGAAGACATCTTTCACACAAGATAAAAAAATTATTGATCGTATTAAGGAAACATATCGCCATATGATGAAGGATGTTGAAAATGGTATTCCAGTATATGGATGTAATACTGGATATGGAGCTCGTGCATCACGAGTTCTTATCGATGGAACAAAAAAAGAAAGGGTTAAAATTGCACGTGAGATGTCTGAAGGGATAGTCCATGTAGATGTTTCAGTCGGACCACAATTTGATAAAGAAGTAGTCAGATCAGCGATACTCATTCGTATTAATATGCTTATGCAAGGGGTAAGTGCAGTTAAACTTGAAGATCTGGAAAAATATAGACAGCTTTTAAATAATTTTATTACTCCAGTTGTAAATCAATATGGAGGTATCGGGGCATCTGGCGATCTTGCTCATAACGGTCGTGTACTTAGTGCTTTACGACAAATACCTGGAACTAAAGTATTTGACGCTTACGGTAATCTTAGACAGGCGTCTGATGCTTTAAAGGAAGTTGGAATTGAGCCGCTAAAACTTGATCCTAAAGCTGGGCTCGGGTTTGTAAATGGAGATAATTTTTCTAATTCTCTAGCAATTTCTTTAGCAGTGAATACTTTAGAAGTTTTTCTTTTAAGCACAGTTTTAGGAGCAATGGTTATCGAAGTACTTGAAGGCACTGATAGATCATTTCATCCATTATTGGCAGCAGTAAGACCACACAATGGTCAAAAGGAATTAGCCATGTTATATCGCTATCTCCTTAACGGAAGCAAGTTGGCATATCAAGAAATGACAGGACATACAATAAGACCAAAAGGCATCAAGGTCCAAGATGTATATAGTCTTCGTTGTATTGCCCAATACCAAGGTGTAAATGTTGAAAAAATTAAGCACATCTTCGACATTCTTACAGTGAACGCTAATGCCGTTTCGGATAATCCACTTTGGGTACCACCAGAATTTGTAACTCATGGTGAGAAACCATGGCAATGGGTGAGCGGAGGAAATTTCATTGCATCACATATGGTTGACGCTATGGATAATTTACGCAAGGTGCTTACTCATATTGTTAAGTTAAATGATCGTCATCTTGCTCGCATGGTAAATCCATATGAGAACAACAGACTAACGGCAAATTTATCAGATAAAGCTGCAATAACCCAATGTGTTTTTAAGGGGGTTCAGATTCAGTCTGGAATGTTTGATGTTTATTCATCATTGTTGTCTATACCAGTTAGCACATTCTTTGGAATTCATGAAGAAGGAAATCAAGACATTACTTCACACGCTCTTACGTCCGGAATTTTCGGTCTTGAAAACTTACGCATAACACGATATTCTGTTGCTCAAAATTTAATGGCAGTTGCACAGGGAGTTGATTTACGTGGGGGGCCAAAATATCTGTCTCCACAAACACGACCAATGTATGAATTTATAAGAGAAAGAGTTGACTATATTAAAAAAGAAAAACCTCTATATAATGATATTGAAACAATTTATCAAAGTATAATAAGCGGTGAAATGATAGATTACCTTCGTAGAAAAATTTTCAATAATTTTTATGGTTTCTAGAGCGCATGCTCCGCAACAGTTACAGGAATGGTTTAATAACAAAGATTTTTATTCTCAAACTCTTTTAAAAGATGGAAAAAAATTAAATCGTCAAGGAAATGAGAAAGCTCTTCAATTATTTCATTCAGCGGCGAAACGTGTACCTGCATATAAAGATTTTTTGAAGAAAAATAAAATTTCCTCCAAATCAATTCAGAGTATCCAAGATTTTAAAAAGCTGCCATTTACCGATAAAAAAAATTATATTGATCAATATCCTCTTGAAAAGCTTGTATGGGATGGAAAATTAGATTCCTCATTCGTAATTAACGCAAGTTCTGGTACAACAGGAAAGCCTTACTACTGGCCGTGTTCGCACAAAGAATTTATCCAGGGAGCTGTATTACACAAAATGCTCTATTACACCTTTTTTAATATTGATAAGAAACGAACTTTAGTAATAGTGTGTTTCGGTATGGGTACATGGGTTGCAGGAATATATACCTTTTTAAGTACCTATTTGCTAAGTATTGAAAAAAAGAATATTTCAGTTATTACCCCAGGATTTAATAAAGATGAAACTATTAGAATACTATCACTATTGGCGCCAAAATATGAGCAAATAATTATTGCTGGTTACCCCACATATATTAAAGATGTTTTGGAGCAATGCAACAGTATACAAAAAATAAAAGGCAGAGTAAAATTTATTTTTGCTGGAGAAGGAATAACAGAAACATGGAGAGCATATGTGCATAAACTTGTTCAATGCAACAATTACTACAAAGACTCAATTAGCGTATTAGGTTCAGCCGATGCCACATTTATGGGTTTTGAAACTCCAATTTCAATTCTAATACGCAAACAAGCTCAAAAAGATCTTAAATTTAATAAATCACTTTTTAATAGTGAAAGAGTACCGTCATTAGTATGCTACTTTCCAAGTCAGTGTTTTTTTGAGCATCATAATAATGAGCTTATTTTAACTATGGACAGAAGTATCCCTCTAATTCATTACAATATACATGATATTGGCGGGGTGCTTAGTTACAATAAAATGATGAAAAAAGCACAGGGCAATAAGAATTTTAGTAATAGTTTGTCTAGTGAGAAAAGCATCACAGGTAGTGATTTAATCAAATTGCCTTTTGTGTATTTATTTGGTAGAGATAAATTTACTGCCACTATTTATGCAGCAAATATTTATCCAGAAAATGTTAAAGACGTTCTTTCAGATAAAAAAATAAGACGATATACAACCGGAAAATTTAGTTTAGAGACGAAATACAATGACAAACAAAATCATTACTTATTATTAAATATCGAACTTAAAGAGTCTGTAAAGTTAGATAAAAAAATTCAGAATATGGTTGAAGAAGTGTTTGTAACAAAGGTGAGTAGGATCAATAGTGAATATCATAGAGTGCTCGAGGAGTATGGTAATAAGGTAAAACCAATAGTTAAACTATATAAATATGGTGAACCTCATTTTTTCCCAAGCGGTCAATTGTCAAAGACAAGTTAAACTTATAATGCAATGAGAATTAAATGTTAAAAAAAATATTAAATTATGTCTTTTTTTAAAATAAAAGAGGATATTTTTAAAGAATTACATCAAATACGTAACCCACATCTTACGAGCAAAGAATTAAAAACAATAAAGTTTAATCATAAATTATTAAATAAATCGAGGCACCCATTACATCTTACTCAAAAAGTATCTTTTGAGCTTGCAACTGCTCGTAATAAAACCCTAATATATCCTGATGAGCAAGAAAAATTAAGGAATACAGTTGTTGGTTTCTTTGGAATGAGTGTTGGAAGCCACGCTGCTATTACTTGGATGATGGAGTCACGAGCAGATGTTATTAAAATAGTTGATCCAGATAAAATTTCTGCCACAAATTTAAATAGGATGCGTGTGAGTTGGGAAAATGTTGGTAGATACAAAACAGTAGTAATCCAGAAAGAACTTCAAGAAATCAACCCTTATGCAACTGTTTTTTCGTTTACTAATGTAGGTGAAAGCGTTATTAAGAAAATTTTCTACTCTAGACCGAGTTTACAAGTGGTAGTTGATGAGATAGATGACATTAAGGGAAAATTAACATTACGAAAATTTGCTCGAAATTTAAGAATTCCTGTTATTTCTGCAATTGATGTAGAAGACGATATATTTGTAGACATCGAACGATATGACATTAATGAACATCAAGAATATTTTAATAATAGACTTCCCAATATTACGAAGATTAACATTAATAATTTGTCCGAAAAAGAAAAAAAACAATTAATAGTAGGCTTAGTAAGCCTAGAAAAAGTCTCAGAGAGAATGTTGAATTCATTATTCGGTATAGGCGCTTCTATAGTTACATGGCCACAGTTGGGAGCAACTGCGACAATAGCTGGTGGAGTAATAGCAACTCTAATAAAGAAAATTATTTTAGGAGAAGATATTAAAAGTGGTCGATACTATTTATCTGTCAACAGTATCTTCGTGCGATCCTTTAATAGCCTTAAACGAATTAATGAGCGAAGGAAAAAAATTCAAACAATTAATGAAATTTTTTAATCAAGTATGAGCCGGCAGATAAAAGCAAATGACTTCCCTAAAAATCAAGATTTTGAGGCTAAAATGAAGTATATGCTATCTTATGCTATTTTAGCACCAAATAGCCATAATACACAACCTTGGAAATTTGAGATTGATAAAAAGAATCGATATCTTCATATTTATTTAGATTGGCAAAGAACTCTTCAATACTCAGACAGGTACAATAGAGAGGCGTATATAAGTCTTGGTTGCGCGTTAGCAAATTTAATTGTAGCTTTAGACTACTTTAATTTTTTATATTCAATAGAATATTTTCCAGAAGATTCGGTAAAAGATATAGCAATAAGAATAAAAGTTGATAAAAAGTTAAAAAGAAGCATTAGTAGCTTATCTAACCTATTTCCTTACATTACAAAAAGAGTAACAAATCGATTTCCGCCAATTAAAAAACAGATCAACAAGGATATTCTGCATAATATAGAAAAATACAATAATGATATTAGCATAAAAACAATTTTTATAGAGAATCAGAATATAAAAGACAAGATAGCAGACTTAATGTATAAAGCCATCTATTTTGCTTTTAGTAATAAGATGTTTAAGGAAGAATTATCTCAATGGGTAAGGTCAAACTATACAAAGCAAAAAGATGGTATGCCGCTATACGATAGCGGAATTCCTTCTCCAATTACTATACTTGCACCATTCTTAATAAAAACAGTTCCGCCAAAATTACAAGCAGCGACCAACAGACGATTGGTTGCTGAATCATCGTCTTTGTTAATATTAACAAGTGAGAATAATGATAGAACATCTTGGATAAAAGCAGGAAAAGTATATGAATTATTAGCTCTTGCTGGTACTGCCCATTCTTTATTTGTTTCGGCAATGGCAGGAATCATTGAGCATGAAGATTCATGCTACAACTTAAGAAAAAGCATAAATATTGAAGGAAATCCAATTTTTTTTGCTCGTATATCTTATGTTAATAAAACTCCTCAGCACAGTCCCAGACGTTTAATGAGAGATTTTTTAAGCTAGTTAAGCTTGTAGTATATGCCAAGAAAATTAAAACGAGTTTCTGAAAAAAATTTAATAATGGACGACATAAAATCGGTTTCCTTTTATGACTTGGAAGGATTCCAAGGGTTTTTGCGCCCAATATATCTATTTGGAGCGGATATTATCACGGCAATTTTTCCAAAGGTAGGTGTTTGTCTTGATATTGGTTGTGGTTCGGGACAGTTTACTATTGAATATACGACAAGAATTCCTCTTTTAAAAGTGATTGCTTTTGATCTGTCTCCACAAATGATAAAATTTGCTAAAAAAAATTTTAAAAAGAATTCTTTATTACAACCGAATTTAGCAAAACAAATCAAATTTGAAGTTGGTGATATGTTAGATTTAGAACGATTTAAAGATCAAAGTTTTGATGCAATCATTTGCTCTTACACACTACATCATTCAAAAACTAAAGCTGAGGTTATTTATATTTTGAATCAAGTTAAACGAATCTTGAAATCAGAAGGAGCTTTGTATATTTATGATTTAATTCGTCCAGAAACTATTGAAGACCTCAAACTTATCGAAGAAAAATTTTTAAACGATTATCCTTCAATTTTTAGAATAGACACAGTCAATTCATTAAGAGCCTCTTTTAATGCCAAAGAACTTATAAAAATAGCTCAACAAAGCAAGCTGAAGAACTTAGATCAGTTTGCAACTTCTAGGGGTGTAATTATTTTAAAGCCTTATGAAGGCCAACGCGCTAAATATGAAACCTCCAAATCATTAAAAGAGTTTACAAACTACTCTAAGTCAATAAAGGATAGATACGTTATCGGACTGAAAATGTTTAAAGAGGTAGGTTTAGATCTCAATAAACTCAGCAAAAGATAATGGAAATTCGCTACACTTCTTGTAGATCTATCGTCTTTGCTCTTTATTGAAGGTGGTTTAGTAAAATGGCATAATAGTAGTAATGAATATACAATTAGTTTTTCTTCTTTTTGCAATTGTCGGCAATAGTCTGCTAGGTCTATTCACTTTTTACAAAAATCCAAAAAGTTCGACAAATAAATTATTTTCTTTATTCACACTTTTCTTAAATAGTTATCTCATCTTGAATTATCTCTCTTTAAATCAGATTTCTGATGAAGCGACTCTTTTTTGGATTAGAGCAGTTATGTCAAATGCAGTTATTCTTGGATTGCTATTTTATTTTCTTGCAAAGACATTTCCGAAAAAAGAGTTGATTGTATCAAGGCAGCAACTGATTCTAAGTCTAGTTGCTGCTACTATTTTATTCTTTCTCACTCAAACAGATTTAATTTTTCAAGGATATGAACACGAAACAAACAATCCCATTCCTGGAAAAGCAATTGGATTGTTCGCTGTATATACACTTATATTTTTAAGCGGAGGATTTATTGAATTAGCTTTAAAATTAAAAAATTCTACCACAATTGAAAGGATCCAAACTAGATTATTTATCTATGGAACAATATTGATGTTTACGTTAATTTTAACAACCAATTTTTTCTTCGTGGTCGTTTTTAAAATGACATTTTTAGTTGGTCTACTTCCTTTGTATACGCTAGTTTTTGTGGGATTTGTGAGTTACGCCATCATCCGCCACCGTTTCCTCGACATCCGTCTTATTGTCGCTCGCGCAGTTGCCTATGTTTTTCTTCTCCTTTTTATAGGTCTAGGCTATATCGCCTTTTTATTTGATGTAGCCATTCTATTAAACAACGAAAGACCAACTAGACAAACCGTCCAAGATCTTATTTTACCAGCTGTTATTGCCCTCCTTTTTGCTATGTCATTTCAGCCGCTCCGTAGATTTTTCGAAAAAATTACGGATAGATTTCTTTATAAAGACAGATATGATTCCAATAGTGTCCTTTGGGACTTAAGTCGCATTATGGCTTCGACTCTGAACCTTTCCGAGCTATCAAAAAAAATTCTTGAAAAGCTTTTGAGTTCGGTAAAAATAAATTACGGCGCGATAGTACTTATGCGTCATTCTTCAATTATTTGGGTTGGTGGGGCAGGGGATATCAGCGGTAGACCATTTAAGGGAAAAAATATTTACGAACTCGTCCATGCTTCAAACAAAAGTCAAAATGAGAAAGAAAATATTCTCATTTTCGAAGAACTTGCTGAATCAAATACAAAAAAAACGATGCGTGAACATAATATAACCGTTGTGTTACCGCTCATCGTACGTAAGGAACTCATCGGTGGTATTTTGCTAGGAGAAAAATCATCTGGGGAAATTTATTCTTCAGAGGATATTGATCTTTTAAAGATTTTCGCACCCGAAGTTGCGGTTGCTGTTAAGAACGCACTTTCTTATGATGAAATCAAAAGGTTTAATATCACGTTGGAAGAAGAAGTGAAACGAGCAACAGAGAAACTAAGAAAAGCAAATACCAAACTTAAAGAACTCGATATTTTAAAAGACGAATTTGTTTCTATCGCCTCACACGAGCTTCGGACTCCGATGACCGCAATCAAAAGCTATCTCTGGATGGCTATAAATCAACCGGAACAGGAGATAAAAGCACAGCTGAAAAAATATCTCGAGATATCTTACGCATCTACAGAGCGTTTAATCAGGCTCGTTAATGATATGTTGACCGTATCACGAATTGAGCGCAATAAAATCGATCTTAAACTTCAAGTTATAAATGTCTGTGAGATAGTACAGATGGTTTATGATGAGTTAAAAATTTCGGCTGATGAGAAACATATCGATTTCAAGTTGTTGGGTTGTGCAGATAAGCGATATAACATTAATGCCGATAAGGAAAAGATGCGCGAGGTATTTCAAAATATTGTTGGTAATGCCCTCAAATTCACTCCTGAAAAAGGTAAAATAACAATAGACATCAAAATGAGCGGCACCGATAAAGTGGCGATTGAAATTACAGATACCGGACCGGGTATACAAAAAGAAGATCTATCAAAACTATTTCAGAAGTTTAGCAGACTCGAGTATTCTTATGCAAAGCACAGTAGCACGCCTGGCACGGGATTGGGTCTTTATATTTCCAAAAAAATTGTCGGTTTGCACAATGGTGATATTACAGTAGAATCTGAAGTAGGAGCCGGCGCAGCATTTTCTGTAATTTTATCTGTAGTTAGCAATAAACCTGCATCAAATGAGAATGAGGAAAAAGGAAAAAAATCAAAGGAGGTGAAATAAATCATATTTATGACAGACCAAAAAATTAAAGCAGCCAAAAAAATACTTGTTGTTGAAGACGAAGAATATATACGCGATCTTTATGTACAACTTCTACAAAAAGAAGGCTATCTGGTTGAATCTGCGGTAGACGGTGAAGAAGCATATATGAAAATGTCAAAGAAGGATTACGATCTCATATTGCTCGATATTATTTTGCCAAAAATTGACGGTTTACAGATTTTGGAAAAATTTAAAAAAGAGAAAAAAGAACTATCATCGCCGGTTGTACTTCTTACCAATTTAAGTCAGGAAGTCGTGGTAGCAAAAGCAGTTGATTACGGTGTTCGTGGATATATGGTAAAGAGCGATCTGACGCCCTATGATATTCTTAGGGAAGTTGACGGATATTTAAATGGCAAGCATGTAAACACCCAGTTGAAGTAGTAATTTTATAGTTGTAGAATAAAACAATGAACAATGCCAAGCGAGGTCAGTCACTGCTCGTTATTGTCCTACTGATATCGGTTGTTTTTACACTTGTTGCAACTGCATCTTATCGGTTTACGGCTGAAACCCAGACGAGCAAACTTCAGGAGGAGTCGGTACGTACCCTTGCTGCTGCTGATTCAGGTATTGAGCGTGGGTTACAGATTGCCGCTAATCAAACATCGCCGGCAGAAGTGCGAAATTATCAACAAGCCTTTTCGGGATCAAATGTCACACTTGCCGGTATAAATCAAATTGCAAGCACAATAACGATCACCAAAGATAGTATAAAAGAGTTTACAACACCAACAATCAACAAGGACGAACAGTATTTATTTTATCTTTTCGATTATCCAAACGGAACAAGTTATTTTCGCAATGATTTTAAGATCTATTATGCATCATCTGGAGAATCGTGTAATGCAACACGACCTCCTGCTTTGGAGTTAACACTTATCTATGGTGCGGGTAATGGAACAGGTAAAGTACTACGACAAATTGTTGATCCATGTAGAGATTTTACTATTTCACCAAAGGTAGCAACAAGCGATACAGATACCGTCAGAACAGGAGCAACATGTTCCCCAGCAGCATGTTCGGTAGCGGGACAATCTTTTAATCAATGGCTTTTGTTTCAGCCTTCAAACCTCATGGATTCTGCGGATAACCCAAAAACACTTATCGTACGAGTATTATTTGCTCCCACAAATCTTGGATTCCAGACGTCAGTGGCCGCTGATAGATTCAGCGCTCAAGGCCAGCGCATTGAAGCAAAGGCAGTGTCAAACAGCGGTGTTTCAAAAGTTGTCAGACTATTCAGATCAAATCCACAACTACCTGCAGATTTTTTTGTGACAACGTTTTGATTTTGAACCGTCGTCATGCTGAACTCGCCTGCCTGCCGCAGGCAGGTTTCAGCATCTAGATTCTGGAGTCATCACTTCGTTCTTCCCCAGAATGACGTCATTCTGGTAAGCTAAGCGCATCCAGAATCAAAGAGATCCTGAAATAAATTCAGGATGACGCTTTCGGAGTCCGGAATGACGCTTGCTTAGTTTTAAAATGTAAATTTTTCAAAAGCTACTTGTTCTTTGACCACACCTTTATCTGCACAATATACACGAAGTGATTCGACTACGATCATGCTGCCGCAAAGATAATAGTCAAATTCCTTATGAGTTTTTTGAATTTTTTGTAGCATCATCTCAACTCCAGTATTTACATGGCCACAGGTACAAAATGGAATATGTTCTTTTTTTACTTTCGCTTCAATATCAGTCTCTCTTGATAGGCAGATGCAAAACTCAAATCGTTGCGGATATTTATTTTTCAGATTGATTAGATAATCAAGATAATAAATATCGTTGTAATATCGTAATCCCCAGTACAAATAAATGTTTTGAGTAAAGCTTTGATCAGCCAGTTTATCAGAAATCATAGAGAACATAGGCGCAATGCCGGTACCTGTTGCCAGATAGATTGCAGGTCGAGGAGAAGGTCGATGTATAAACACCCCAGCTGGCCCCTGCATGGTCAACAGGTCTCCTATTTTCATTAGGGGTAGGTATGTGCTGGCTATACCTTTTGGAATATATCCGATGATAAATTCCAAGTATCTTTTTTCAGAGGGAGTGCTGGCGATTGAGTACTGTCTGCGGGCGGCATGTTCTGTGCCTTGAGGAATGTGAAAGATCATGTATTGACCAGCCTGAAAATTCCACTGGGCATCATCTGGTCGTGAAAATACAAATTTATCAACCCCAGATACCAACATAGTCCGCTCAAATAGTTTTGATTGATAAGTGGTGAACATAACTATAATCTTGCTCGTTGTGTAATTTCTGCTTCAACCAGTTCTTTTGGCCGTCCGTATTTTAGCCTTGAGAGCTGAATTATGGCTTGAGCAATTTTTTCATTTTTTTCCTTTTTGAGCTGTTCGATATCTTTTGTCATGTCTACAGAAAATGGTTCAACCGGCTCGTTATTTACTATAGTTTTCATGTAGGCGTGAAATCTTTCAATGTTGATAAGATCCGACTCACCAAACAGAGGCTGGTATTCTCGGGCTAAATACGAAGCATCAGTCACGCCGACGCGGAAGGTAATAAGCGAACCAACATTACCAAACACGGCATTTTTAACCTCTTCATCCATCTGTCCGATAAATTGGTTGGCCACAGTCAAGCTCAAATGGTATTTTCTTGCCTCGGAAAGTATCACGGCAAAGTCAGGAGTCGCAAAGTTTTGAAACTCATCGACATACAAGAAGAAGTCGCGCCTTTGATCCTCGGGTGTATCGACTCGGCTCATTGCTGCAGCTAAAAATTTTGGGATAATGAGAAGTCCCAAGAACGTGGAGTTTTCCTCGCCGAGTTTTCCTTTCGCCAGATTTATAAGAAGGATCTTCCTATCATCCATAACTGTTCGAAAGTCAAAAGACGATTTGGACTGACCGATGATATTTCTCATCATTTTATTGGTGACAAACCGGCCAAACTTCGAGACAATATAATCGAGAACCTCCGATTTATGAAAATCGGAGGTTTGAGCTATCTGATCGGTCCAGTAGCGACGGACAATCGGGTCTTGCACCTTGGGTAAAAGCTCCTGAACGAATTTCTGATCCGTCATGACGCGCACCACTTCGATAAAAGTGTTTCCGGGCTCGGACATGATTGTGAGCATCGCATTTCTTACAGCGTGCTCAAATCGGGGACCAATGATACCAGTTCGCTGCGGATCGTAGAGTTTGTACATTAGGTTGATGATCGCACTGGTAATAAAATGTTTTTGTTCTTCGGTACGTGACTCAAGTAGGTTTAGTCCCATTGGCCGTTCGGTATCTGATGGATCAAAAAGCAGAACATCTTCTGCACGTTCAGGCGGAATGTAGCGCAGAGTATCCTCAATAAGGTCTCCGTGTGGATCGATGACACAAACACCTCGTCCTTCGTTAATATCTTGTTTGATCATTTCCTTCAGGAGTTCAGATTTACCCACACCTGTTTTTCCGATGATATACACATGACGCATGCGGTCTTTAAGATGCAAGTGCACCGGACGTTTGACACCCCGATAATAACCTCCACCGATGAGAGTACCGCCTGACATCGGTACTTCGGCAGAGACTGGGGCAGACTTTGCTTTTAGCCATTGGATATGGGGTGTTTCAACAGTTTTATTTGGAAAATGAAACATGGTCGCAAGCTCTTCAGAGGAAAGATGCGAAGTAAGTTTTGTATATGGGAACTCAAAGATCGGAAAAAATTTGTAGATAAAATTCATCATGAAACCGGCTTTGAAAATTATCTTGGGAGCGGAAAGACTGTTCATGTCAGAATCAAACTGGCCAAAGCCGTTTTTTATATTTCTCAAATGTACATGAGCGATATCTTTGTTCTTTGCAGAAACTACGATACGGATCATGGTTTCAAACCAGGGTTTAGTGACTTTGTCGTTGATTTTTTCAAGCATCCGCTGATCGGTCTCAAACTTGGCTTTGTCCGGATCAGCTTCATTTTTTTTCGTTGTTGAGATATAGGATTTGCCGGCGGATTTTAGTTTTGAGTCGGAGGCGCGGATCAATATTTGGATAATAGCGCCTTCCTCGTCATCCATTTTGGAAAGAGCTGATGTTACTGAAACTAGAGAGTCAGTTGGAATATCTTTATAGGTTTTAAGCGGTAAATAATCGTCCCTACCATGCCGAAGCGCGGTAAAGGCAACGGCGCCGTGCTCGGAAAAAATATTCGGCTCTTCGACTTTTTTTATATCAGCTGACGGATAATATCCATAGATTATTTTTTCCACTAAATCGATAATCTTTGTTGGTGCTGAAATATAAAAGCGGATGTCTGTTTTTTTCCCGACAATCTCAAAAGCAAGAGAATCATCTACATCAAGAAAACTAAAAAAACCTCTTTTTTTGAGTGATGAGAACGAAGCAAACATCTGCTCTGCAGAATCGATCTTGATTTCGTTTTCTTTTGGCAGCTTTATCTCGAGTGTAGTCATCTCAAAAGCCATATTTTCCCGTTTTTTTAGTCGAAAGTAAAGTATCAAAAGATACATAAACCCAAGAGTAAGTAATGCGGCAACTGCAATACCGACAAAAATTAGACCGACAAAAATCATTCTCTGGATGAGGATGTCTAGATAAACTGTGTCCATAAGTTTATTATATCAGTGAAGATTTTCATTTAAGAACTTCTTTTACTTTTTGTAAGAAATCCGGAGGCGACATATTACTTTTTATCCAATAACCGGCGGCTTGTTCAAGCTGTTTTTTGTCTTTGTCGTTGCTATCAAGATTGGTTAAAAAATAGATCGGATAACTTGGCTTTGTCGGTTTAGTAATTTTAGAAAAAACTTCAAATCCAGATATACCGGGAAGTACGACATCGAGCAATACCAAATCCCATGACCCTTGTTTTATTTTCTCTACAGCTGTTTCACCGTCCTTGACAGATACGACATCATACCCTTTTTTGGTAAGAAGATTGGTATAGAGTTCATTAAGTAAAGTGTCGTCTTCAACAAGCATTATTATTTTTTTTGAAGAAGTCATATTAGAAGCATTATAGCAGATAAAAAACCCCCGCCTAAAACGGCGGGGGATAATTTCGTTTCGTAGTTAAGTTTATCTTGTTGCTTGAATTGTGCCAGCACCGCTGTTTGCGTTTGGTGCATCGACCGTGACGCGACCGTTACTTACACTGATCTCGTAACCAGTGTTGTGCGCTGCTGCACATTCGGTCTGGTCAACGATGTCTTGGCCAAGATCTGGATCTTGTGGAAGACCGGCGATGTATGTCGGGACGACATCAGCACAGATGTCAATAAGTCCGGTACCGCTACCAATTTCAGTTGGTGTGGCGGTGACTGCAGATGGAGGATTTCCATTGTTGTCAACCATGAACTGACCAACAGCATTTAATATTTGAGTTACGTCATTTCGTCGTTGCGTATCTTCTGCAGCTTCAATATTTTGTGCAGGATTAACGGCAATCAAGGTGATTGCAAGTAAGACAGCAAGAATACCGATGACCACAAGTAACTCGATAAGCGTGAAACCTTTTCTATTTCCCATAGATCTTTTTATGTGTTAAAAATAATAACTATATTTTTAGAATAGTGAAAAAAAATAGCAATGTCAAGGGGCAGTTGTAATGAGAATATCAAACTCTATTTCGTCATTTTCTATTGTCGAAACATTATTTGCGAATTTCGAAAGCAGATCTGCGACCTCTTCACGTAATTGTGAAGCAACTCGTGATTTAAATACAACACGAGTAGTTGTTGATTGCTGATTGGGTGCATTTCCAGTGGTAATGTTTTCTTCTTTATAATTTACCTTAACAAGCTCTGCTTTTATTTGATCAGCTTGACCCGATAATCCAGATCCGTTTAAGATCCTGATCGTTAACTGGTCTTTAGGGGTTTCCGCTGTGGTTGATTGAGGAGTTGGAGTGTTTGTTGGAGTAGGTGTTGATTGGGGAGGATTTTGAGCTGTTACTTTTTTTGTTGGAGACAGTGAGGTTTCGGCTCTACTTGATGTTGTAAGGCGGCGACTGTTTAACATATATCCCAATAAACCTATAATTATAATAAAAAAGCCAAGCATAAGATATAAGCGAATGTTGTTTTTTTTGTCTTCCGTTTGGAATTCTTGCTCGAAAATAGTTTCAGGAGTATCATTATTTTCCTCGGTGAACAAATCATCTTCTCGAAAACGATTATAAGATCGCAAGATTGTATGCGCGATTTCAACAGTCATTGCAGAAACGACATTAGTTGGATAAATCGTAAAAAGAGTGGATGTAGCTTGAATCGTAAAGGCATGTTTCTGAAAAAAATGTTTGACAACGTTTGCCAGTTCTTTGTTTGCGGCAACGATCAGGCTCCCATTTGCAGTCTTAATAGTTTGATGGGCAATATGGTCAAATGGAACAAATTCGAGAAACTTATTTTTTTCTTTTTCAAAATTTTCGGGAGTTGAGTTTGCCGCGATTGTTTTACTAAAACAACTTCGATGGGAAAAAATTATGAGCGATTCGGTAGGTTCGATTTTGTTTGTCTGTATAAATAAATCAATTTGTTTTTCGATCTCATCCTCGTTTATAACCTCCATATCTTTAACTGTAGTTTGGGCAAATTGGAGAGAAAGCACAGTATGAACATTGCCGCCGTAATAAAACAGCTTATCTCGATCCAAATAAATGACACCTTTCATGTGTATTTAAAATAATTCCTGCCAATCAGTAATTGTCATAATATTATCATTATAAGTTACATTGACTTGAATTGTTTTCGTATGAGTGCCGTCAACACCAATGGAAGTGATTGTTTTGGGGTCAGTACCGGTAACTGTTATGGTTGCCGTTCCATTTCCGATTGGTAAAGTTTCACCAGTGTAGTTTGGATTTCTAAGTAATCGGATTAAGGCATTTTCAATTCCGCCTTCGGCAACTCCGGTTGATACAAAACTGTTTTCAACTTGGGAAGAAGCTTGTGATGTGTTTATCATGATCGCCGTTGCTGCAGCAGTGATAGAGGTAGCAACAACAACAAATACAAGGAGCGTGACTAGCGTTTGACCTTTTTGTGAGTTCATTCTATTTTCATTTTACACTACCTGGTTCCTATAACAGTCTGCACGGTTTTTGTTTCCGGTCCTTGTGTTTGAGACACGGTACTTGTTATGGTGTAGGTTACCTCAACAGCATGGCTGCCTGCGGTGTTGCCGAGCCTTGTAAAGGAAACATTTGATACAGTAGACCGAGTCCCATTCAATTGATAAGTTCCAATATTATCAGTGATTCGGAATGTACTACCTAATAGATCATAAGTATAGGTATCGCCATTAATTATGAGGACCAAAGATGACGTCGTATTACCAAGCTCACTCGGAACTACTATTGCATCTGACCTCTGTATGTCATAGGTAAGACGACTCAATATATATTTACTATCCGCTTCAACCGCAGAGATGGATTGTACTTCAAGTTGCTTTTGGACAATGCTTGAAAACAACGTCATTAAAATTCCGATTATCACCATAAAAAGACCCATAAAAAGACTTAGCTCGATTAATGTAAAGCCCTTGTTGCGTATTTTTATCATCTACTATAGTTAATAATAACTTTCTCTAATATCGGTGAGGAATTAGAATTGTTTGTGAAGAGATATGCACGATAGCGCATACATCTGCCGGGATTTTCATACCCGATCCCATCGTCATCAAATGTAATCGGTCCAGTAGCTTCGTAGAACGAATCAGTCTGGCCGTCAGGTCCGGTAAATACATAATCTGCATCTGCGCAACTGCCACTTACTGCATCGGCAACTGCTATTTGAAAATTAATAGATGTGCCTTCTGGCTCAATTACTGTTGGGATAAAACGGTTAAACGCGATTGTGTATCCGATCTCAAAATCTGCAGATTCATAGGTACCGTTTGTAGCAAAGTTGCCACCCGGACCACCTGCTATAATTTTAAATTCAGCGTTTCCATCGCCGGTAATAATATAGGAATAGGCGTCACCGTCTCCTTCAAGGACTGAAGCTACACCATTGATACCATTATTTACCTCGATCCCTCCGCACCGTAGCGGATTTGCCTCATTATTTATATTGATTACTTGATATTCCTCACCACCGATACCAACAGTGATCAATCTGTTTCCCGGGACAAGGGTTGTACCTCGTGGATCCATGCCGTTTGTGTCATAACTCCCCAGAACTGGCCTTGCGCCATTTTTATCTGAAATATCAATAATAAAAAGTTCCCGGTTAGAAGTTGAGCTGCCGGTCACAAGATATATACGGGTACTAGTATCATTTATTGCCAAATCTATTGCGTTTTGACCATCGACATTTGCCGATCCTACAATGGAAATGTCCGATGGATTTGCGACATTTACAATCTGCATTTCGTAAGAAGTTGATCCCGATATAGCCACATATGCATATCCGTCCTTGACTACAACTGATTCACCAATACCTGCAAGGGTTATTGAATCGTAAGTACTACGCGCTCCTATTTTGGATGTGAGATTGAAAGTGAAGAGCTGATTGTTTACAGTCACATACCCTACCGTACCATCGACATAGATACTTTTTGCCGCATCTTCAATGCCCGGGGGAGGATTATAATATCCTATCTCCGCAAAAGGAAGGGAGGAGATTCTTACAATCACAACCTCTCGATTTGGTCTGTGAGTTGCTACATAAAAATAATCTGCTTCGCCAAAAACATCATTTGTTTTATAACCGTCAAATGTTCCGTAAATGGAGGCAGAGGGATCATCATCGTTTGTTATGACAATATTTGCCAGGGAAACACCAGAGGCGTTTTCTCCAGTTCCGACATACGCCTCTTCTTCTATCGCAGTAACCGCATTAGCAACGCCCTGTTTAGGAAGATCAAGCTCAAATACTGGTACAGATGGAATACACCAGCTACCAGCTCCACCAGCGCCAAGCGTTACTTCTCCATCGTCATCTTCTGTGGTGATGACATCAGTCGAAAAGGGAATACCTGTATCAAACTCTGCTTGCGTTGTTTGGGTATGCGTATCGTTTTCGAGATATCGACTTAAATAAAACTGTGATTCGACGACAGAGCTAATTGGTTGGATCCAGCTTATACGTATATTTATTGCTTTTGTTGATGGGTCAAGTGTTCCTCCGGAAGTTACAATTTGACCGTTTAACCTATTTACATCGGAGATAATAATCTCGCGGGTTATTTCGGTTGGGATAATTACTTCTGCTCCTTCTAAAAGTGTCCAAGAGTTACCAGATCGTACCGGGTGAAAGGTCCCGTTTGCAGGAATATTACTCCATCCGTTTTCACGGATAATGCGTATGATTTCTTGACTTTCTTTGAGTAGTTCGGCCGCGCGCATCCTTTGTTGTTGCTGCGGTTTTGCTTCACGGGAGACATAAAATCCGGCAATAATTGCAGGAAGAAGTATCGACATAAGCGCAATAACAATCAGTATTTCGATAAGTGATTGGCCTTTATTGTGCATAAGCTAGCGAACTGATGACACCGTATTGATTTAGAGTTATGGTTATCTGCTGGCTGGTCACCGTATTGGTGATTTCTATCTCGTTTTGACCATCTATAAAGTTGGTAATTTCACCGCTGCCTTTTGCGAAGACAAGTTCCGAATCAGGTATAGTAACTGATGAAAATGTAAGCGGCTCCTCAAGCTGAACCGCAAAATTATCGGTATCACTTGGGTTATAGGTTTGTCCGCGAAATAATACGTAGTTTTCCTCCTGAAAATAGATACCAAACGGTTCATGAATTGTTGATGTCAGTCCGGTCTCGCCGGCCATGGATTTTAGTTGCTGTAGTTTTAAGTCAGAAAGCAAGATCTCAAGACTAGATTGCTCATATGCAGAATGTTGTGTATTACTCAAACTTAAAACTGACAGTGATGTCAACACGCTTGCGATCGAGATGACAATAAGTAGTTCTATGAGAGTAAAACCATTTTTCATATTTCTATCTTGTTCCAATCTGTGTGATCAATCCATAAATCGGAGCAATAATTGACAGCATCATACCTCCGACTATAAAACCGATCATGATCAACATAATCGGCTCAATAAGGGTTGTCAACGTCTCTAGCGTCCTAGTAACCTGATAATCCATATATTCTGAAACGTCTTGGAGTGATTTATCGAGCGAGCCTGTTTTTTCTCCCGCTTCAACGAGCTTGATGACCATACTGGGAAACAGATTTTTTTGAGAGCGCAGTCCTTCGGAAAGTCTTTTTCCTGCAATGAGATTGTTTTTTGCGTGTTTAATAAGGCGGGAAATATCTCGTCTCAAAACAACGTTTTCCGTAAGTTCGAGGGCTTGAATAATTGTAAGACCTGATGAAAGGAGTAAAGCCAAACTTCTTGTAAATCTTGTAATATCCATCTGTTTTATCAATTCAGATATCCCGGGGATTGAAAATATGACAGCAAAAATAATAAAGCGGTTTTTTTTGTAAAGAACCATAGTCAAAATTACAAAGACAATAAATCCGACGATGAGCCCTATCGTGTTTTGAGTAATGAAGTTTGACATTATAATGAGTATTTTTGTCGGAAGAGGCAGCTCTAGTCTCATTCTTACAAAGACGCTCGCCATACGAGGTATTACAAAAACCAGAATACCGATCAACACCAAAACAAAAACTACAAAAATGAGGACAGGATACATCATTGCCGAGCGGATCTTGTCTATGAACTCCATCTCTTTTTGAATATGCGTTTTGATATCTTTCAGCGTAACGTCCAAAGAACCGGCTTCCTCTGAAGCTTTGATAATGTTTACAGTTACTTTATCAAACACACCAGGAAACTTGGAAAAAGTGATGTACATATGTTTGCCTTGAATGAGATCTTCGCGAAGAACCTGCAAAAGTTTTTTTTGATTGCCTTTTGCATCTTCAAGTAACGAATCGACAGTCTCAAGTATAGAAATACCGGCCGTCAACATTGTCGATAAATTACTTAGCAACGTAATTTTGTCTTTGTAAGACATACCTACATTTTTAGTGTTCATAGAGTTTCGACTTTGGTAACACGAAGTACTTCCTGAATAGTTGTTACACCTTGGACGACCTTGATAAGTCCGTCATCAAGCATGGTTATCATACCTTCCTTTTTTGCCTGTTGTGAGATGAGGTCTGAATCAGCCTTTTCAACTATTAGTTTTCGAATGTCTTTTGATACCTCAAGCACCTCAAAGATACCCACTCGTCCAAGATAGCCGGTGTTGTGGCAGATTTTACAACCGGCGCCAGTATAGACACGAATTTTTTTGTTGGCACCAAAATGCTTCTTAACAGTTTCTTCGGGCAAATTTTTGACAAGGTCGTCATAGTTTAAGTCAAGAGTAGTTTTGCACATGTCGCAGATTTTTCTGATCAAGCGTTGAGCCATGATGATGTTGATGGTTGAGGCCACTAAAAAAGGTTCGATTTTCATATCAACTAGTCGCGGAAGCGAAGTTGCCGCGTCATTGGTGTGAAGGGTAGACACGACCAAGTGTCCGGTGAGTGCGGCATTGACCGCAATTCCGGCAGTTTCCGAGTCACGAATTTCGCCGACAAAAATGATGTTTGGGTCCTGCCTTAAGATTGATCTCAATCCGCTTGCAAATGTGAGATTTGTTTTTGTATTTACTTGAATCTGATTGACACCTTGTACACGGTACTCTACCGGGTCCTCGATCGTGGTGATATTTTTTGCCCGAGTATTTAAAATTTTTAAAATTGCATAAATTGAGGTAGATTTACCAGATCCTGTTGGTCCTGTTGAAAGTATCATGCCATACGATTTGGCATAAGCTTTGCTTACTAAATCAAGGTCTTTGGTACTCATTCCAAGATCGGTTAGAGTAATCTGTTGATTGTGCGAAGACAGGAGTCGAAGTACTGCTTTTTCACCTTCAACAATAGGTATTATTGAAAGACGCAAATCAAGATAACTGTTTTCGATCTCAAATCTGATCTTGCCGTCTTGTGGTGTGAGGTGCTCGTCGGTGCGCAACCGTGACAGTACTTTTAGTCGTGTCATGATGCGGTCATGCAAATTTTTTGGGTAGGTGAGCATGTCGTGGAGAATTCCATCCATGCGATAACGAATAAGAGCATCCTCCTCCTGTGGCTCGATATGGATATCTGATACTTTGTCAAAGTAGGCGGTTTCAATGACGAGATCAACTATTTGAGCAATCGGTGCCTCTTTGAGAAATTTGTCACCGATTTTTGTTTTGACAAGCTCATCAAATCCTTTTTGGAGATCTTTTTTAAAAATGTAAAAAGTGTTGTTTATATCGCGCGGCGTAGCAAGATACGGAATGACTTTACTTTCTGTTTTTTGGGCAATAAGAGCTATGATTTCATTGTTTTTTGGATCTGCCATGGCAACTTTTGTGCCATTTTGATCTCTTCCAAAGGCTATAACCTTATGTTTCCGAGCGATTTTTTCCGGCACAATATGAAAAACGTCTTGAGGGATTGAGACCTTGGACAGATTGACAAATGGAATTTTGAGGTAATTTGCGACCGTGATACCAAGTTGTTCGTCAGAAATGATATTGAGCTGGAGCAAGCCATCATCAAATGATGCGCTGGCATTTTTCATGTACTCTTGTACCTCTTTAATTTTTTTTTCGTCAAGCAAACCCATTTTGGTAAGAAGTCGTGCTAGATCTTGATCTGAAATAACCATATATTATTTGTTTACAACTTGCTGAATTTTTGTTAAAAGAACATTTAAATCAAAAAAACTTTTATTGACATAATCTTTGGCGCCAAGTTCAAGCGCTCTCTTCACATCTTTTTCTTGTCCAAGTGTTGAAAAAACCAGTACCTTAAACTTTTGGATGTTACCATTTTTTTTAAGCTCTTCCAATAACTGAAATCCGTCCATTACCGGCATGATGATATCCAAAAGTATTACATCTGGCTTATATGTTTTTACTTTTTCCAAACCTTCTTTACCGTTTACGGCGTAATCGGTTTGATATCCACGTTCTTCGAGTTGAGTTTTATAAAACTTCTGAAAAAAAACATCGTCTTCAATGATAAGCACTTTCATACGTCATATTCACTTATACCCTATTTTTCAAGCGAAATATAGTTTTGTAATTTTTTAATATCTTCACCGTGATCTAATTCTTTATTTTTATTTTTGATTTGATCGAGAGATCGTTTTAAGTGATCTACGACTGCCTCCGCATCAGCAAGAATCAGACTCGAGACAATCTGTTTACCGTCATGAATGTCTCTAAGCAAAGCTTCAAGTAATCGGCAGGTCATACCAATCTGTTCATAACCCATCATGAGACTTTGACTTTTGAGCGAGTGGGCAGCTCGATAAAATTCGAAAATAGTATTTTTATCATTTTTACTAGTTGATATTTTTTTGAGTTGTTGCAGCACTTTGATCAAATCACCGGCGGTTTGCAGGTAAAGATCATGATAATCTGCCATTGAGCTTATCATAGTATGAGTATACTAAAATAACATGATGTATATCACTTATAATATATACATTACATGACATGGTAAAAAAGAAAAAAAACAAAATAAAAATAGCGCGACCACACTGGGATTTGGCATTTCATTTTATGGCGGGAATAGGATATGGAGCTCTGTTTATTTTTTTGACAATCAGCATCTACAGTACTTTGGAAATTCCCAAGCTTGTCGGTTTTTTGAATGATCCAGATGATAAAGCGGATATCGAATTTTTGCGACAGGCAAGGCAGCTTAACACATTTCGTGTCAGTCTTTTTCCCGAGATGGCAAAAACATTTTCCAGCCGTGAATATGAGATTTACTCAATCGAGAGGACAAGAAAGGAAAAAATTGCAGTTCTTGAATCTTTTCTTGTCGACCACCCGCAAGCTCGTGATGTGCTTTATGCTCTTGCTCTTTTATATCAAAGGACTGGCGAATATAATAAATCGCAAGAATATATGAACAAGGCATTGGCAGTCGATCCAGAAGTTGTAAAATAGGATTATGAAAAAAATTCACGTTTATATAATAGGTAAAGTGACCGGAGTATTTTTTAGGTCATGGACAAAAGAGCAAGCAGACGGTCGCGGTATTCATGGTTGGATCAGAAATGTCTATGATCGTCCGGAAATTTTTGGAAAAGATGACGGCGTCGAGGCTGTTTTTCAAGGAGAAGATGAGAAGGTAGATCAGCTTATCCAGCTTATAAGGATTGGTCCACCACTTGCAGGGGTCGAAGATGTCAGAGCCGAAGTTGAAGATGTTGACACATCACTTACTCAATTTGAAATTCTAAAATAATTTCAGTCAATTTTAGATCAACCTTTATCTCCTTTTAGAGCCCCGCAATTTTTTGGCCATAGGACCCGGATACCGCGCGTGTCCATGGAAAAGCGCAAAACAGATCTGTTTTTTTTGGCGGCTAAACATATTTATCTTAACATATTTGTTATTTAAATACATAACAAATATAGTTTTAATAAATATTATCTTTCAATTTTATTTTTTTCAAAAACAGAAATAGGGGATAGGAGTGAAAAATAGGGGATCGCCTGTTACGATGCGCCTGTTGCCGGAAGCGGTGCGTCGGTCGGAGTCGGAGTAATGGTTGAAGTTGGAGTCACGGTTGACGTTGGGACAATACAAGTCTCGGCTGCGGCGTCGTATCCTTTTTCGTTTTGATTTATCATAAAGGCTATTCCTCCTGGCCAGCGGGTGGGAGGTGCAGGATTTGTATTTGCCGAGCGAGGGTTAAAACATTCAACTGGGCTATCGTCGACGTGGACATCTGAATTATAAACATCAACTTGTACTATCTCACATGAACGGGCCGGTATTTTTAAAACTTTTGATTCGTTTGGAGCAAGGGAAAATTGCGGTATTGACCACTCCTGATCAAATGTCCCGTTCTGACAATTTGGATCATCAGCTTGGTCTCCTTCACAAGTTTGACATTTATAAAATCCCTTTTTGATTTTGTCTGGAATATATGTACATCGGTGTGTTGATGTAGTCAAATTATCAATTGTTTGACCTGTCAGATTGGTGATACGCATCACGTTTGAGTCATACGGGTCAGACCCTGCGTCACAGACCAGCTGGCCTTGGGCTTCGGGGGGTAAAGGTGGTAGCGGTGCCGGCAACAGTACGTTGCCTAGCCCATTTTCGCATGAATCGGTAAAAGCATTGATACGATCACCTCGATTACCCTCATCGTCGATACAGACGCAACAGAAAGGTTTTGAATCGGTAGCTTTGATCAAGCCAGGGAGAGTAAGAGGGCAGGATAATCCCAGACAAATTCTCCGATTAAAGATTACTTGTTCAAGAGTCCAGATTATGGCCAAAACTGCGACTATGAGGATCATACCTATGATTGCAGCTTGTATCTTTTGTTGTGCGGCACCTACCGAGTCTTTATCTCCACCACTGGTTATCCAGGATAAAGCACCTAAAAGTAGATAAAAAAGACCCATGAGTCCGGCTACTACAAAAAAGGCCCGTATCGCAAATGTCAGCACATCGCCAAGTGAGGGGATTTTGAAACCCAAGTCCTCGGTCTTGATTGAAGTACATGCCGGCAAGCTGTTTTCTGGTGTTAATTCCACTCCACCAATATTTACTGCACATAATGCCGATTCTGCGGCCGAAACATGACTAGTTGTAAACAAAGAGAACAAAAGGATTAAAAAGAAGATCGTAAATATTGAAGTAAAAATTTTTTTCATAATGACTCTAGTTTAATTAATCTAGCTTAAAATTATTTTAAAACAATTTTATTTTTTGTGGACCGGATGGGGCTTGAACCCACAACCTTCGCAATGCCATTGCGACGCGCTGCCAATTGCGCCACCGGCCCTTCCTATCGATTATATTCTACCACAAGGCTTTATTTGGTTTTTATTAGGAAGTGCTCTTCTTTAGGAAGTTTTTCGCGCTGTTTCAAAATTCGGCTGACGTCACTCACTTGAGAACGATGCTTCTTTAGTGCCTTGATTTTCAAATTATTGACCGATGTAATGTCGACGATTTTATCTATTTTTGATCTTTCGTAACCCGGAGGGACATAAATAAAGTACGGCTGTAGTCCACGGCTTTCTTCTTCTAAAATACAATAATACATAAGAGTTTTTACAAACTTAACACGGTCAAAGATGTAGTTTACGACCATGGTAACTGCGATATGATCAATATGTCCGGAAACCCCTTTTTCTTCAAAAGTCATCAAAATCTCGGGTTTTATTCCTTCTAAAATATCTCTTATGTCCCGAGCCATATCATGATAGATATTATTTGACAGTGAGCCATCCATATAGTCAAGACAAAATACATCTTTGACACCGAGTAGTTTGGCACTTCCATGCAGTTCTTTCTCACGAAGTTTAGCTATGTTCTTTGTATCACTATTGTGGTCATTTTTCCCTGATTGTCCCCGCGTTACGCAGATGATATATACATCGTGAGTTTTTGAGTAAAGCGCCAGTGTACCGCCAGGACCGAAAGCTTCATCGTCGGGATGGGCGAATATGGCAACAAGTTTTTTGCGTTTCATAAAATCCAATTATATCATCCACTCTTTATAATTTGGTACAATAGAAAGGCGAAAACGGGGATTAGCTCAGATGGATTAGAGCGCACGCATGGGGTGCGTGAGGCCACCAGTTCAAGTCTGGTATCCCCGACATGAAAAAAATCTCACAAAAATTCGTTCAGAAATCTAGGCAATTAAGAAAACAAGGTTTAACGCATAGAGAAATTGCGAAGCTACTCGATTTAGGCATAGGTACGGTCTTTCACTATACAAAAGGTATGTCTCTAAGCTTAGAGCAGAAGATAAAATTAAAACGACGAAATTATCTAAACTCTTTAGGTAATCTTTCTTCAACAGAAAAATTGTTGGCATCTCGAAAAGGTGGTCTGCGCAGATCACAACTAACAACTAAGCAATATACCAGAGAGAAAATAAGCAAGTTATTGAAAGAGTTTTATCTAAAAAACGGAAGAATTCCATTTAAAAAAGAATTTTTACACGAAAAAGTAGCGCGAAGAGAGTTTGGAAGTTGGAATAAAGCTATAATAGAATCTGGTTTCAAACCAAATCCAGTCAAATTTTCTAAAAAGTATATTGCGAATGACGGTCATATATGTGATTCATTAGCAGAAAAGTTAATAGATGATTGGTTGAATACAAAACAAATAATACATGAGAGAAATGCGAGATATAATGGTACACATTTTACATGTGACTTCAAA
This sequence comes from Candidatus Roizmanbacteria bacterium RIFCSPHIGHO2_12_FULL_38_13, assembly GCA_001789555.1. GTDB lineage: Bacteria > Patescibacteriota > Microgenomatia > UBA1406 > GWC2-37-13 > CAYNLS01. The sequence continues at coordinate 7,335 of MFZZ01000008.1, read as the reverse complement.
GTCAAAGATTTTTATATAGAATTTTTTGGACTTTCCAATTCATCAAAAAAATATGATGAATCAATGAGACGAAAGCTGCAATTTATAAAAGAAAATAAATTAAAACATATATCTATTTATCAAAAAGATATATTTCCTAAATTTCGTTTACAAGTCCTTCTAAAAGATGTAATTTGAGTGGTATAAGTAGTCCCGCGGCTCCGACACTAATTTCAATTTGCAACATCAGTTCTAATCTTGAGAGAAGAAGAGAATCCTGTCGTCAAGTAATTTTATGCCACGATTCATATGTACCAAGTTTATGAAGATTAAAAAATAAATAAGAAGCCGGTATTCTATGATTTCTATGATCACCACCCTCTAAATAAATTAATCCGTCAAATCCTTTCTGTCTCATAAATTTATTTATATGTAATGCGCCAAATTCACTGTGGGCTGTTTCTCCAGTCAAGCTTAACATCTGTCTTAAGTCTATTGGTTTTCCAGCGAAATATAATTCATTAAGTTTAGAGCGATATTCTTTAAAACTCCGATAATATGGATCATAGCCAGATGGGACAGCAGGGTATTTAGCCGTAAAAGTATTTATAATAAAATGACGGTATTCATCAAATAATTCACGTGGTACTGGTGCATTGCTTCCAATATCCGCTCTATTTCGAAAATCATACATTTTTGCCTGATAGGGTAAAAAAGAAGTTACGACCTCTTTTCCTTCTTGAGCACCCCATGCGATGGAAAATAAACGAGCATCTTCTTTATCTGGTGTTGTATAGAAACCTGCACCTGCCTTACTGCTATGTGGAACAATTTTCATCTCATAATCGTAATTTGGAGAGAAATTTATGGGTTCTGCCGATCCATGATATAGAATTTCGGGATTGTTATGAAAATTTTGTGCAGAAAGTTGACGTGGGTCCTGTAGTCCGATGACAACCTCTCCTATTGGTTGTGGAACTTTGTTTTCAGAAACGTTTATAACTTCACCTGTTTCTCCCATACAATTACTATACCTTTAAAAATCTACATCACGACTCATCCGCCAGGCGTTGAAGCGGGCAAGATTGAAACCGCGCCAGTCAAATTTTTGCTCATATTCTTTGCGCAACGCTTCTATTTTGTATTTCATAACTTGAAGAACCCACAGATCCGTCGAGTCTTTTTTGCCGTGCTCTTTTATATAATCTTCCAAAATGACGCGATGATGATGCGCATCGGCAGATACTTGGGTCAGGATATATATGTAATCAGTTCCCTGACCTGTCCGAGCGCGGGAATGATAAACGATCATAGAATCGAAATTGACAATATTTATGCCGATCAAGATAAGCGCTGTCCACAATACCATAGTCTGTACAAACCGCAGAACTGGAATATTTTTTAAGTATATATAGGCAAAAGAACCAAATATGCCGATCATCCATATGACGGCAGCGTATCCATACAATCGTTTGAAGGTAAAACCGAACATAAAGCTATAATCATAGACACTCTTAAAAGCCATCAAGGTCAGAAAGATGCCTTCGGCAACCAGCATGTAAGTCATGATCTTTCGCAATTTTGACCGCATGGTATCGTTGTAGGCAAGCAAAAAAATAATCATAGACACAACAGCAAGCTGTGCAAATACTTCGCGGGTAAGTTGTGAGTGTGTGTAACCAAGCTGGGCAAGATTTGCTGCATCGGCGGTGTAGAGTTGAAGCTGTGCCACAAAAAAGAACGCAATAATAACAGAAAGAGTGATTTTAGGGATAAGTAGGTTTAACGAGCTAAAAGACGGCATGCTAATGCCAAGTTTTTCTCCTTTATCCATAAACACAACAATACGCGGCAAAGAGAATGAAAGAAAAAGAAATAATATTATTCGCACAATGTAAATGCCAACTTCAAGGTTGGCAAGGTAATCGATAAAATTCTGGATACGAAGCGCATCGATCACCGCTTCCACCATCCGCGCAAAGATAGGATTTGCGAAGGAGAGTATCGGAACGACGATGAGGATCATAACGATGGTAATAATGACTGAAATCAACATTTCAAATGTAAACATGCGATTTTTGATTTGAGTATGTTTGTCGCCAAGACGGAGCGTGTATGAATGTTTTAGAGGCAGGAGCCGAAATAATAGTACGACCGGAGATAAAAACAAACTTATTAAAGAGTCGTCTTGTTTTGGCAGAATAAGAACTGTGTTTAGGTAGAGGATTGCGATAATATTAAAAAAGGTGAGTAAGGGATTCGATCGTAGCAAAAGAAACGCCGAAAGTAACAGAATAGTTAAAAAGATCAAACCATTAAATGTGCTTTTATGCTTTTTTGCAAGAAAAATAAAAACAGCAAGGGATGCAAACGAGATGGCTAGACCAGTAAATGGAAAGTATCCGGAAGTGATAATAAGGAAGGGAATGACTACGCTAAGGATTAGCGATATAGGGTATATTAGTAAGCGATTTCTAACAGTTTCTATAGATAAATATTATACTATAATTTCTTCGATAATTTATAATCAGTACAATGAAATTGTTAATTAAGACTCAAAACGAAAAACAGGTAGTCGATATCACCGATCGTGTTCAAGAAAGATTGGCTGACCTCGTCAACGCTTACTGTTCCCGTGGTTGACGGGGAGCTACAGCTTGGAACGTGGCAGCGCATTGTATTAGTTGAGCTTGATGGGCCGCGCGATCGAAACATTATTTTAACTTTTATCAAATCATAAATATGCTCACATTTACTCCGCCTAACTGGGATGATTATGAACTTCTTGATAGTGGAGATAAGCAAATACTGGAGCGTTTTGGTATTTATATTTTGTCGCGTTTTGAGCAGCGGGCATTATGGTCCAAATCCCAAAGCGAGGAGTTTTGGAAAAAAGCCGATGCCTCCCATATTCACAAAGGAGAAAAAGGGAGCTGGCAGTTTCGCACTAAAATTTCGGAGCCTTGGGTTATCCCCTGGAGAGGTCTGCTGTTTCGACTTCGACCCACAAGTTTCAAACATATTGGTATTTTTCCGGAAATGTCAGTTCATTGGTCATGGATTATTGAAAAAATAAAGTCGGCCCAAAGACAGATTAATGTACTAAATCTTTTTGCCTACACAGGTGGCTGTACATTGGCTGCATCTTCGGCAGGGGCTTCGGTCACACATCTTGATGCCTCAAAAGAGATAGTAACTTGGGCTCACGAAAATGCCAAATTGTCGGGACTTTCCGATCGACCGGTGCGCTGGATTGTGGATGATGCCGTGACATTTGTTAAAAGAGAAATAAAAAGAGGACGCAGTTATGACGCAATTATCATTGATCCGCCCAAGTTTGGCCGCGCCGAAAATGGTAAGTTGTGGAAAATCGAAGAAGATCTTCCTGCTTTGCTTAAACTTTGTCGTCAACTTCTTGGCAAACAGCCATTATTCATAATTCTCAATACCTACGCAGTTGCCTTTTCTTCGGTGACCCTTGCCAATCTTCTTGTTAAGTTGATGAAAGGTACTGATGGGGTAATAGAAAATGGTGAAATTTTAATTCCTCAAATAGGCAAGCAAATTTTTTTGCCGACAGCTATTTTTGCAAGATGGTCAGTCTAGTTATGATATATTAATTGTATGCCATCACTTCGATTTAGCCACATAGCAATTTTTTTGGTAATTGGTTCATTAACCGGGATAATAATTGTCTTAACATTGAATGTAATAAATAAGAATAGATGTATATATGTGGATAAAAGAATATGTAATTTTCTAAATAAGTATAAAAAAATACCTTATCGTTATGCAGCGGGAAAAATTGATTTAACAATTGCTGGTAATTTATATAAGGGCAACTGGACAATCTCAAATGACATTGAGGAATTTTCTCTTTTAAAAGATAATACTCCAGCGTTGATTATGGTATTAAGTAATCAGTTTATATATTTAAAAGATAATAAATCAGATAATTGGTGGAGACAAAGTCAAGCTGACGCGAGGCAATATAATATCGAAATACCGTTTAATCCTTTTTCATTTTTTAGAGATATAAAATATTTACTTGCAGATGAAAAAACCCAGCCAGTTTATATTCAATCTTTGGCTTGCGGCTCAAAACAATGCTTCCGATATCAATTGAAAAATTCTGATAAAGAAGAACAACAGCAGTTTTTGTATATAACTCAAGACGATTTTACTTTATACAGATCGGTGTTGGTACAAGGGGACAAAGTAATTGATGTGACAGTAAATTCTTATGAGAAACAACAGATCGAACCACCAAAAAATATAATAGAAATGACATCAAATCAAAATATATTTCTTGAGTGGACCAAACAGCAATCACAGTCAGAAAAAAATTTAGAATACCTAAATGAGTTTCAGCAAGAAAGACAAGAGGCAGAAGGTCAAAATAGTCCACAGATTTTACAGGCAACTCCGACTGCAATAGTAACTTCGCCTTGATACAATAGGACATATGAAACGAGCGTTTATTTTCCTTAATGGAAATTACAGTAGCATCAAAACGCGGTTGAGTAGTATAAAAAAAGATGCGCTTATTATTTGTGCCGATGGCGGGGCACAACTGGCTTTAGACAATGATATCTCTCCTGATATTGTGATTGGGGATCTCGATTCGATCACGGATGATATAAAAGAAAAACTTAAAATATTAAAAGTTAAATTTATCAGATATCCAAGTGAAAAAGATTTCGCAGATGGAGAGCTTGCTATCGATTATGTATTGAGCAAAGGCTATAAGGATCTCATCATATTTGGAGTGCTTGGAGATCGTCTTGATCACCTGTTTTCAAACTTAGTCCAATATTCAATGGTAGCAAAAAAGGCAAAAATTAGAGTTATTGAAAATGATACGATTTACTACTTTATCTACGATGATATTACTATAAACGGTTCAATAGGAGATGAAGTATCGTTAATTCCTATCCACACAGACATTGAAGAAGTAAAAACTACAAATCTTAAATATGTACTAAATAACGAAACACTGTTTTTAGGATCGACTAGAGGAATAAGTAATGTCATGAAATCAAAGACAGCCAAAATTTCCATTAAAAAAGGTCCAATGTTGGTGGCACATAAAAGTAATAAAAAGGTTTGGGGCTCTAAGGATGTTTATTTTTAATAATATTTATAGATACTTAATAAAGTTAACAACAATATTTTGTAAAGAAGTTTTTACAACAGCTCTTGTTAATTCATAGTTTATACTGTTATAATAACCTTAGTTATTTTATTATCATTAAATACCAATATTTTAATTTTCTTGTAAAGTACTTTGTCAATTTTGTTTGAGAAATGAAATTTGCCAAAGGCTTATCTTTAACTAATATTTTTGTAAAATACAAGACAATTTTTTATTTTAATACAAATAATAAATACATATCTTTATAGGACAGATATCCATTATTGTTTAAATATTGTTATCTAAATTTATACGGCATAAAATTTAGTGTAGACGCTATATGTATTTGCTTTCAATGAAAATTACAGTTTATTAAAGTATAATATTGAGATGTCAATAAAGGCTGATCATTGGATAAGGAAGATGGCAAAAGAGCATAAGATGATCGATCCTTTTGTCGATGCAATAAAAAGGAATGGAAAAGTATCTTATGGTTTATCTTCTTATGGTTATGATCTACGTGTTGCAACGGAGTTTAAAATTTTTACCAATGTCCATTCTGCAGTGGTAGATCCAAAGAAGTTTGACGAACGTTCATTTGTAGACGTGAAGGGGGTAAACTCGGTACTTATTCCACCTAATTCTTTTGCTTTAACCAGAAGTATTGAATACTTAAAAATCCCTAGGAGTGTTTTGGGGCTCTGCATTGGTAAATCTACTTATGCTCGCTGCGGCATAATTGTAAATGTCACTCCATTACAACCGGAGTTTGAAGGATATATTGTCATTGAGATTTCAAACACCACTCCGCTTCCTGCTAAGGTTTATGCACATGAAGGTATTGCCGAAATTGTTTTTTTTGAAGCTGATGAGGAGTGTGAGAAGTCTTATAAAGATCTTTTGGGTAAATACTCCAATCAAAAAACTATCGGGCTGCCGAAGGTCTGATTTCTAGATAGCGCCTTGATATAATATAACTGTTTATGAATAAAATTATTATTGTCATATCATTGGTGTTGGCTTTTTTAAGCTTGTCAGCAGGAGTATCTGCACAAGATATAAAAAACAATAAATTTGGTATCCATCTTGCCACACCTGATGACGGAGATATCCAAAAAGCTGAAGAGCTTCTAAATTCAAGTGGTGGTAGGTGGGGATATGTGACCCTCGTGATCCAAGAAAACGATCGAGATCTAAATAAATGGCAGGGAGTTTTTGATAAGCTGCGTGAGCGTAGACTCATACCAATTATCCGCCTTGCCACATCTCCAGACGGTGAGAATTGGCGCCGTCCAGATAAGTCAGAGGCTCAAGTTTGGGTAGATTTTTTAAACAAACTACACTGGGTCGTTGAAAACAGGTACATCATACTTTTTAATGAACCAAATCATGCGACCGAGTGGGGTGGTACGGTGGACGCAGAAAATTATGCAAAAGTAGCAGAAGAGTTTGCATCAAAGCTTAAGAAGGAAAATAAAGACTATTTTGTTATGCTTGCCGGTTTGGAT
>MFZZ01000008.1:0-656 GCA_001789555.1 Candidatus Roizmanbacteria bacterium RIFCSPHIGHO2_12_FULL_38_13 | reverse complement strand
TAATAGATATTATTGGAGAAAACAACTTTAATTCATTGTTCCATGGTCTTGCGTCACATTCATATCCAAATCCTGGTTTTGTCGGTTCACCATACTCAAGAGGTCGGGGAACAGTAGGAACATATGAATGGGAATTATCACTTCTCAATTCGTTAGGTATCGATGACCTTCCGGTTTTTATTACCGAAACCGGTTGGAACGGTGACGTGTTATCTCGAAGTCAAGTTGCCGAGAACTTTCGCACTGCCTACTATGATACTTGGCTGCCTGACGACCGAGTCATTGCAGTAACGCCATTCATCTTGAACTACCAAGCAGAACCATTCTTGCAGTTTTCCTGGGTCAAGCCCGAAAACATTGGTGTTTATCCAGAGTTTGGCGAAGTCAAAGGCATGCAAAAAGTGCGGGGAGCGCCCGATATTGAACAGTCGGGGAAGATAAGTTTTGATTTACCATATGAACTCGTTGCCAAATCGTCGTATCATTTTCAAATCGAGCTCAAAAATACTGGTCAGGCAATCTGGAGCGATGATGAGGATTATTCAATAAAAATCAAGAACATGTCCGAGTCAAGTTATCTAATTTCTCCTATCTCATCTATAAAACCTTTTGAGTCGAAGATAGTTGATGTATATATTAATACTTACGATGTAGGT
>MFZZ01000007.1:9837-19330 GCA_001789555.1 Candidatus Roizmanbacteria bacterium RIFCSPHIGHO2_12_FULL_38_13 | reverse complement strand
TGAGGAAATCAAAAGTAATAAATCTCCCGAAGGCTTGATAGAAAAAGCCGGTAAACTGCGAAAAAGCATGGGATGAAAACTTATTTTTCCCAGCCATGAGGATGTTTCGTATACCAGGCGACAAGTGTTTTCACACTGTCTTGCAGACTATGATGCGGACTCCATTTCAAAATATTTTTTGCTTTTTCGGTGGAGGCGATCATCTTGGCATATTCACCTTTTCTCGCCTCGCCTTGTTTAACTTCGATTTTCTTACCAGTCACTTCCTCGACCTTTTTGATGATCTCCATGACCGAGTTGCCATCACCAGTTCCCAGATTTATCACCTCGCTTTTGCCGCCATTTAGCAGGTAATTAAGTGCCAAAATATGTGCTTCATTGAGATCGACGACATTAACATAATCCCTTATCGGTGTGCCATCCGGTGTCTCAAATTTCCCACATGTCAACTGAAATGGTTCAATGCCGAGTGCACCGCGAACAGCGTTTTGCATAAGGTGTACCGAAGGTTTTTTTGAGTCTCCGATTTCGCTGTCATCTGTTGCGCCACAGACATTGAAATACCGAAGCGCAACATATTTTAGATCTTTGAGCCGTGAATACCATTCCAAAATCTGCTCGATCATTCTTTTTGAAGCGCCATACGGATTGGTAGGATTGGTCGGGTGCTTTTCGTCAATCGGCACGCTTTTAGCCTCTCCATAAACCGCACATGTTGAAGAAAAAACAATATTTTTAATTCCGTTTTTTAAAACATAAGTTAAAAAATTTTGAGTAGCACACGCGTTATTTGAAAAATATTTCACCGGATTTTCCATCGATTCATTGACACTGCAGTTTGCGGCATAGTGAAGCACTGCGGCAATATTTTTTTCCTTATCAAAAATAGGGGAGAGGTTTTCAAGCAAATTAACTTCATAATATCGTATTCTTTCACCAAATTTTTCCTTCATTAAATCCAAAGGTCCATGAAATCCGGTAGAAAAATTGTCAAGAGCAACCACTTCATATCCCTTTTGAAGAAGGAGATAGGCGGCAACAGAGCCGATATACCCGCCAGCACCGGTGATGAGGATTTTGTAATTCATATGGACTTAATTGTATCAAAACAGGATAATATATGCTTCAGCTGATATAATATCCTATAATATGATAAACTCTGATTTTTACCCTCATCCAAGAGTGACCGAATTCTACTTTAAACCAAGAAAGTCGACTTTTGGTACATTTGCTATAAACGCTTGTGAAGATAAAGATGATTTTAGGCACTGTTTAATGGCTTTTGATCAAGGAAGAGGTATCTTTGATGAATTACTTTTTGAATTTGGAAAAAAGTCAGAAGATGAGGATAATAATTTAGGCAGATATCTGATTAATCCGTTTTGTTTGAGAAAGCGACAAGCAGACAGCTTGTATAGTTTATCGATGGTAAGAGAGATGCTTGCAAGTACACCCTACGGTTTTATACTCGAAGATCAAAGTTCGGGAAACCAAGCAATAGTGAGTTTTGAATGGTTTCAAGATGAAGCTGAAATTGAATCATTTCGAACTCCATTACCCTTTTTGTCTTCTGATTTGGATCTAAATATTCATGACATTTTTATCCATCAAATACAGGGTTACACAAGTAGAACACAAGGAGCTAAAAATCCGTTTCCACAGATACTTTGGCCAGAATTACTGACTTGTTATGTGGCAAATTTTGCACATTTTGGAGGTTTGAAAAGATTATTTTATTTACCAAGAGAATTGGTTAGACCAGAAAGATTTAGAATGAGGTCAAGTTCAGATTGGATATACAGACAAGTTCCCGAACGATTAGGCTTTACCAGAAATGAGTCGACATTTCATAACGTTTCTCCTTATACGTATGCCTTTTCAGAAAATGCACAATAAACATTAAGATCCTACTGGTGCAACCTCTTATGCAGTTTTTGATAATGCGGGTGGCGCTCACTTATAAACATTCCTAAAAACACAAATGCAGCTCCGACAATGAAAAATAAATCTGGATATTCCTTCAGCAAAGGAATAGCGACAATGACAGCAACAACCGGCATAATATAACCATAAATTCCGATTTGTTGCGCGGGTATTTTTTTTATGGCAAAATTGTGAAGGTAATAAGCCAACGCTGATGATAAAAATATTCCATATAAAATTCCGATCCAACTCACAGAGGTAAGTTCGGAAAAAGACCATGTTTTAAGCTCATTTAGCATGAAAGGTAAAAAACTGATCGCTCCGACAAAAAACTGAATTCCGGTAATAGTTGACGTATCAACTTTTGCAGCGACTTTTTTAATGTGAATAATCATAAATACCGCGCCCAACATTGACATTATAAAAAAAATATTACCAATTATTTGTGAAGAGATAGAATATGTGGTGTCGTGTTTTATTCCCGCCTGAATAATCGGTGCAAAAACTATAATGACCGCACCAAGCAAAGAAATAAGCATGCCTTTGATTATCTGTGGGTGAGCCTTTTCCTTTAAAATTATCAAAGAAAGAATATAAAGAACGATCGGACCCAACGAGCCAATAATATGTACATTAATACTTGGAGCAAGCTTGAGTCCCAAGAAAAAAAACGCTACATTTATCGATATGCCCCAAATTCCGCCGAAAATAATGTGCATGAGATATTTACCTTTGAGCGAGCGACCATTTTTCAATATGAATGGCACAAATATTAGTCCGGCCACAAAAAATCGGATAAAACCGAGAGTGAACGGCGGAATATCGGTAAGCACAAATTTAAAAATTGGTGGCGCTACGCCCCAGATGAGGTTGGCAATAAGAATGGCAAGTACTCCTGGCATGTATTTAGTATACCTAAACATGTCCGTCATGCCGAACTTGATTCGGCATCTCATGAGATCCTGAAACCAGTTCAGGATGACGATTATTTCCGTTTATTATGAAGATAAACCATGAGTTCGCCCAAGATGCCTGTTGCTATAATCTGTACTCCAAGTATGAGTAGAAAAATTCCGTATTGCAGCACCGGGCGGCGATAAAGTAGTATTCCTTCAAATATCCTCTGATAAGTTACAATAGCAATGATGAAAGAGCCCAATAAAAAGAAAATACTTCCAATAAATCCAAAAAAATGGAGTGGCCTTTCGGCAAACTTATATAAAAAATACGCTGAAAGCATATCAATTAAACCAATAAACACTTTTGTGATGCCGTATTTTGAGGTGCCGTGAAGTCTGGGTCTGTTATTTACCGGAACTTCAGCTACTTTATATCCTTCATAATAAGCGGCAAGAGGGAAAAACCGGAAGTTATTCCCATACAAAGTAATGTCTTTAACCAATTTTTTCCTGAAAATTTTGAATCCACAGTTTATGTCGCTAAAAGGTGAGTGGAGAAATGATTTCAAAAACCAGCCCGCGAGGCTTGAATATAGTTTTATAACTATATTATCTTGCCTATTGTGACGGACTCCGTTTACCAAATCATGATCTTCGTTGAGTTTGTTTACAAAGTTGTGAATATCTGCCGGATCATCCTGCAAGTCCGCGTCCATAAATACTATATATTCACCATGTGAATGCTCAATTCCCTCACTCAATGCTTTCCCTTTTCCCATCTGTCTGCCCATCTTGACAAGATATACTTTTTTGCTATCTATTTGATCTTTTATGCTTTCCGAAGATTGATCGGTTGATCCGTCGTCAACCAATACAACCTCATATTCATGATTTTTTAAAGACTCATGAATTTGTGACAATAAAATACTTAAATTCTCTTTTTCGTTATGAAAGGGAATAATTAGTGAAAGCATATAAAGACTTTATGGACTCTTCTTGTAAACTTCTATTCCATTCCTATCATATATTTTAATATAATCTGGATCAACTTGGAGAGCTTTGTAAGCTGAAAGCGAACTTTTTTTTAAGTACCCATATCTGGCGTCGTGTCGATCTAGCACTAAATAATCGGCATAAACATACTTCCAGGAAAAGTCATAAAAATACTGTCTTGAGGTGAAATGCGGGGCCAAGTGACCGGTTGTTGAAACTTTAATTTGATCCTGATCAAGCATTTTTTTCCAATATATTATATCCTCATATTTGTCTTGCGGCTTCTTCCAAGGATAAATATCCCTAAGCCTAGCATAGGGAAGAGTGCTTGATGTAAACGAGAAAATCAGGCTGGTGGCACCGGTTAATGTCAATAAAATGATCAGCATGTATAAACGGGCCTTTTCATATATTTTCTCCACGAAACCAGTAATGTTTTTTACACCATAGATCATTGATATAAACACAAAGGCGGTAATCACTGTATCGTAATGAAAATAGATATTTCTCATGTTTGAGTTGCTTGAAAGTAGATTTATGGCAAACTCCGGGGCAGCAATCAACAATTGCAACGGCGCTGCAACTGACAGGAAACCAACCGGCCCCAAAAGATCGAACATGTATTTGATGACGTAGTGTTTAGTCAAAAAGTAGGGGATTTTCCAGGGTGCCTTAATGATATGATCATAATATCCGGAGGCAAAATGCCACTGTCCCCGCGCAAGAGGGATGATCACAAAAACCGACAAAATAACCCATATTACTCCAATGATGATGATACTAACGGCAAACGTCAAAGCAGGGTCGGATTTAAATTTGGGTAGCGTTCTTGCAATCTGTTTTAATGAAAAATATTTATATTTATCGACCAAGATAAATACTCCAAATGCTGCTACAGTTAGTCCGACCTGCTCTTTAGTTAATAGAGCAAGAATCACGAAGAAAAAACTCAACACGTATCTTTTGACTAACCAAAAATAAAACATTGCCAAAAAGATAGTTGTTACAAAGGTAACTGCATGAAACTCGAAACTGTTTGCCTTTTGAAGAGGAGGATAAAGCAGATATACAAGACCAAAAACAAGACCGATCCAGGCGCGATATTTTACATCTTTAAAAACATTGTTTGTAATTTTATAAATAAAAAATGCCCCGACGGCAACGCCGACAGCCTGGAGAACGAGAAGAGTTTCCGGACCTTCATGTATAAAATAAAATGGAGCGAAAAATGCTAGCAGAATATCGTTGTGTATCGACATTCTCTTAACCTGATCAGCGCTAAACGAGTGGGGATTCGTAAGCTCAAGTATCCTGGACATATCTCCCGTTTGCAGGGCTTTATATGTGTTATAAACAGTATGATGCATGATTCCAAGGTCATAGTAGTGCGCATAAAGTTTTTGATAGCGATTGATCGTGAAAAGGGAGAAGTATATCGAATATATTGCTATAAACACAATAAGAAGAATTAAAGGTAAATTGTGCCAAATCTTCTTCATAATATTATTATATCAATCCATTTCTATTAAATTTCCAAAATATATTTACTTATTTCCCGAATGATACTTTTCATGCACTTCCTTCAGGCGGACGTTGGTAACATGAGTATATATTTGTGTAGTCGCGATATTTTTATGTCCAAGCATTTCCTGGACCGAGCGCAGATCCGCGCCGTGTGAAAGTAAATCGGTCGCGTACGAGTGGCGTAGGATATGAGGGCCAATGCGAAACAGGATATTTGCTTTTTTTCGATATTTATCGATCATGCGCTGAATAGAACGGACCGATAATCTTTGTTTCTCCTGGGTTAATTCTTCACTGCCTTTTGGACCGGAATATCGTAAAAAAAGCGGACTGTACGGGTCGCTCCGCTTGACGAAATATGCTTTCAGTGCTTCGGTCGCTTTTCTTGATAAAAATACCACTCTCGCTTTTCCGCCTTTGCCCACCACTCCAAACTCTCCGGTATCAAGATTTACCTGATCACGGTTAAGCGCGGCAAGCTCGGATACACGCAGTCCTGTTGAGAAAAGCACCTCAAGTAATGCCTTATCCCGCAAACCCATTATGTCTGTAGTATCAACGGCATCAAAAAGTCGTTTCAGATCTTTTTCTTCAAGAAATTTTATAGTCCGATCTTGCTGTTTGCCAAGCTCGATTACTTCTGGCGCTATCACACTGATCTTTTTCTTTAATAGAAATCTGAAGAAACTGCGAAGCGCGACAAGAAAATAATTTTGTGTTTGTCTCTTAAGATTTCCTTTGTGAGGATTGGAATATTTCTGTGACAGGTACAAACGGTATGTTCTGATGATCTCTTCATCTACGTCAGATACATCAAAAGAATCATTGTTCACTTTCTTAATTAACCAATTTTGAAAGAAGTGTAAGTAATATGCATACATCCTTACCGTCTTTTGTGAATAATTACGATCCAGCTCACAGTACTCCAAAAAATTTGAAATTGCAATTTTAAGTGTCATTTAATTTATATTAAACGACGTTGAACGTTTTGTAAAGGGGTTAGAGTAATATTGTATATAAGTTGCTTAAGTAAGAAGAATTTGGCACTAATATAGGTTAACTAAAATTGGAAGTTGAAACAACAAATGGTAATAATTACCCTATAATATAATAGAGAATTTCACAGATTGAATCTGAACAGCAAAATAAAAACGATAATTTTTTTTAGATTCTATTTACTAGAAGATGATTTTTCGATGAGATTATTTTACAAAGAGGTAATGTAAGTTAATGCGATAATATTGTTCCATAGGCTTATTACAGAAATGGAAAAAGCATTGTATATTTAGAGCTTTCCTGATTTATTGAATTTTTAGCGTAAGTTTTTGTAAAGCAAACTTGTAAATTGATATACATATGTAACAAATACAATGAATATTAAATATATGAACTTATAACCTATAATATTAATATGACGGGTACTAATTTACTACTGTCATTATTACCTATAAAAAAATGAAATTACTGTTGTTACTGTCCAAAGTGTCAAAATTTTCTCCTTATAGAAGAAATACTTAAACTCCTAGCAGACAGATTGAAAGTATGCTAAAAAGCTTAATCTTATAATCTGGACTATTCTGACAATCTAAACATGAAAGTATCTAGTCATTTTTTGTCAATATATATAGTTAGGCTATTCTATCAAGTAAAACGGGTAAGCAAGAAAGGTATAATTCAATGTTAGAATACTATAAGTTAATAATATAACCAAATATTGCATCAAATTTAACTTAAGTATCTTATATAGTAATTAATATGACAGCCTAAATTAAAAAAGTCAAAAACACTTTTTATCATGCTATGAGTTTATAAAAGTAACAAAATATATGCGGCAACAAAAGAGGAGTTATTCAATGAGACTCTCCGATGATAGTCGGATTTATTCCAATTAATACCGCGATACGGGAAACCTCGATAACTGGTGCCGAAGGGGAGAGTCGAACTCCCAATCCCGATTTATCGGGAACACGGTCCTAAGCCGTGCGCGTCTGCCAGTTCCGCCACTTCGGCAACACATTAATTAAAAGACAATTATACTACAAAGCTTGTCTTATCAAGATATTATATCACGACAATTTTGTGAAATTTTTTATTATAATTGATCTTTATGCATTTAGAAACCATACTGCCAACTATTGGCTATATAGGCATTTTTGCCGTTATTTTTGCCGAATCGGGACTATTCATAGGCTTTTTTCTTCCCGGTGACAGTCTGCTTTTCACAGCCGGTTTCCTTGCCTCACAAGGTATTTTCGATATTAAATTACTTTCAATGTTGTGTTTTATAGCGGCAGTAACTGGCGATAGTGTCGGATACGCTTTTGGAAGACATATTGGACCGCGTTTATTTACACGTGAGGACTCATGGCTTTTTCATAGAAAACATTTAGCTCGCGCTCAACATTTTTATGAAAAATATGGGAAAAAAACTATCGTAATAGCACGCTTTATGCCAATAGTCCGTACTTTTGCGCCGATCGTCGCCGGCATCGGCAACATGCATTATAGAACTTTTGTTACATACAATATTATTGGTGGTTTTTTATGGGGAGTCGGTGTCACGGTAACAGGATTTTTCTTGGGTAAAGTCATTCCGGATGTTGATAAATACCTCATCCCAATAGTAATAGTAATTATTATTGCCTCGATATTGCCTTCAGTAATACACCTCATTAAAGAGAGAAACAAACCTTCGGAAGAATATTGATTAGTCTTTGGTTAAGGAACAGGGGTAATTGAGCCTATGGGTAACCCGGTAATATTTATAGTTGGAATAGGATTTACAGCAGGTGGTTGAATAAAAGAATTTTGCGCAAAAAATTGGAGAAGCCCAAGACCGGCAAGGATTGAAAGAATGGCGATTATGATTATAGTCTGAATTGAATTGGACTGGTTCATTTTTTATTTACTTACAAACAATATCCCAAACGGGGTGTTTCTTCCCGGGCCAATCAAGTAGCTCCCATTATATATAAGAGCCGTGGAGCCACCGCTATCAAGATTAATGGCAGATTGTAGACCAAGCGACTTCAGGACGTAAGCTACCTCGGCAACAGTTGCATTATGAACGACGCCGATATAGGCCATATTTCCACTGCTTCCCACAAAACTACGCGACCCTTTGGTACCGCGTTTTGGTTCGTCGTCGCCACCAAACACGTTGTTGCCTCCTGAAAGGAGCATCGGTTGGCTCGCTATTACACTATCAACTCCCGTATCTCGACCCCACTCAAGGGATTGACCGACAATCCGACCGGAACCACCAGAAAATATAATTGCCGGAACACTGCTGTAAACATTGTTGTCGGAATTGAAATACACTTTATTTTTGTTCATAAGAAGAGTATCAAAGGAATTTTTTTTGTCAGCGCAACTTGGATAGTCTGCCGGGCAGAAATATGGCCCGTTAATACCGGCAAATGCACCGCTCCTGCTTGCATAATCGGCAAGTGATGAAACCGGGCAATCGTTTTTACAGTCACCGTCAGAGGCCGTGTCTACGATCACTCTTGTTGAATTGAGATCTGCAGCAATGATATCGACTAAATATTCACCGATTTCTGCTTTGACGGTTTGACGCTTATAACCTGCGCCAGGTGGAGCGTTGCTTTGAACGACATTTACAGGTATGGAAAAGGTTGATGCTATCTCCTGATCTTTTTCCAATATTTTGGCGCCAATTGATTTAAGTGTTGCTGCGCCAGATGCATAGTTGCGCTCGGAAAGATAAGTTAGTGCTTGAGCAAATAAAGTATCGAGATCTTCTACTTCTTTTGTTTTCCCTTTCAAATCAAGAAGTTTTTCATACATGCCGACCGATTGTTTATAGGTATCTTCGATATTTTTGATGGTTTCCTCAAGTTGCTTATTTTTTACATACTGATCTTCTTTTTTAAGCGCTGTGAGTTCTTCTATATGCACATCAAGAGTTTTTTTAGTTTCGGCAAGTTCAAGTGCAAGTTTATCGTTTTCTTTTTTTTGAGAAATGTTGATGACTACTGAAACGACAAGGACTAAAGCAAATAAAAAAGTTAGCAATTTTAGAGGTGCATGAAGTGGTTTAAAATATGAAAGCGCGGATTTTATTTTCACAATATTCAGTGTAGCATAGTGAAATTTACCTTACTACCACAATCTGTTACAATTGACTCAAG
>MFZZ01000007.1:406-9826 GCA_001789555.1 Candidatus Roizmanbacteria bacterium RIFCSPHIGHO2_12_FULL_38_13 | reverse complement strand
CCGCCGTTTTAGGCGGGAAAGCTATATTATTAAACTATGTTTTATTATATTTACGTATTGAGAAGCAAAAAGGATGGAAAATTATATGTAGGTAAAACTAAAAATTTAAAAGAAAGAATCAAGAGACATAATAATGGTGTGGAGTAAGCAGGAATTATTTTATAAATCAGGCATTGGACGTGAAGCTTTAAAACATAAAATTTAATTTATCAGGAGAGGTGGCCGAGCGGTTTAAGGCGCACGCTTGGAAAGCGTGTGAGCGAAAGCTCTCGCAGGTTCAAATCCTGTCCTCTCCGCATATAGAATTAGTTTTTAGTTAGTACGCCTGGTCGCCTAAGATGGCGACCCGCCGTTTTAGGCGGGAAAGCGTATGTGGTCGAAAGACTACCGCGGGTTCGAATCCCGCCCCTTCCGCAGGAAAAAATTTCATTTATAATCAAATAAATGTACAATAACGTTCCACAATATATTAAAGATACTCTTAAAGGAGAACCGGTGGATTTTATTGTGCAGTCTTCTCACGATTATGCAAAACGGCGATTTGGTAGTATTTTGCTTGTAGTATCCGCATTATTTTCTCCTGCATTAATTTTTCCTTTGGCATTTTCATTTCCATTAATTCACATTATTGTATCTGGAAGTACACAAATAAAAGTTAACGGTATTCTACAAACTTTTAACCGATCAAACCCATGGGGAGCAATAGTTTTTGCGTTAATACCAGCGGTATTCTCTTTGTTTTTTATAATTCCGATGCTCCTTACTTTTAAAAAAGGTTTGCTATTTATCCGGAAAAAAGGACATTGGTATGCAGGTACAAACCAGTATTTAATAGAGTTTAATGATAATTCTGTGAATTATTATAAATGGAGTGAATTTGAAAATACATATAATATAAAAAATCGTAAGGACGCAATGGATATTATATTAACTTTAAAAAAATCCAAAATAAATAATGAAACTGGTTTGGATCTTTCTAGTAAAGATAAGTTAAATAACATGAATATAACTATTAACGGCAAACCTTTGAATGTGCAGGAAATTAAGAAAGCACATTCGTTCTTTATGCATAAAATTGGCTTACTCGGTATTCAAAACGGAGGTTTGGTTCTGAATATGATAAAGCACAATATGGAAAGATATAAGACTGATAAACAAGTATAATGTCAAAAACTTTGGAAATGTGGCCGAGTGGTCGAAAAAAACTGTTTACTAAACCGTCGTGGGAGAAATCTCACCGCGAGTTCGAATCTCGCCCCTTCCGCATCTTAGAGAATAAGGCTACAATTAAATTGTTATTAATTATTTTTTATGAACACAAACCAACAAAAAGTCGTAAAGTATTACACTAATCCCGAAACAAAACTTGGTTTTGATTATGTTCTCTGGGGTTCAAAACATTTTGGGTTTTATCCAACAGGAAAAGTAGATGTATCAGAAAAGGAAGCTCAAATTCTTCATCAAGATTTAGTCGCCAAAAATTTAGACCTCAAAGAAAATCAAATAGTTTTGGACGCAGGATGTGGCCAAGGCGTTGTATCAACTTACTTAGCAAAAAAATATGGGCCTAAAATTTTTGGCATAACGCTCGTTCCTTTTGAAGTTGAAAGGGCGAAAGAGCGAGCGAAAAATTTAAATGTTCAAAAAAAAACTAAATATCAGGTAATGGACTATTCTGCTACAAATTTCCCTGATAATTATTTTGACGCAATTTATACTACCGAAACACTTTCACATTCTCCCAATATCAGGAAAACACTCCGAGAATTTTTTCGAGTTTTGAAACCCGGAGGTAAAGTCGCTCTTTTTGAATATACTCTTGCACCAGATGAAAAATTTTCAGAGTGGGAAAAGAAAATGCTTGATGTCGTTATAGAAGGTTCGGCAATGATGGGTCTAAAAGATTTTCGACACGACCAATTTACTGGAGTGGTGAAGAATGCAGGATTTGAAAATGTAAAAGAACAAAATATAACGGAGAATATTCGCCCGTCATTTTACAGATTACATAAACTTTCAAGATTTCCGTATAAATTCATAAAACTTTTTGGGTTACAAAAATTTTTCATCAACACGACTGCCGGATACGAATATTACAAAATGGTAAGTAAAGGATTGTTTCGATACTGTATCTTTACAGGAAGTAAGCCGAAAAAATTTGCCGCCAAAGGAAAACTTTAAACCGCCCGCTCTTTCCGCCTTCGCTCTCGCTTTGGCGGACATGTCCGCTTCATTAGATCGCGAAGGCGATATATTTGTTACAATTCAATTGTGAGCAATCTTAAAATTGTCAATCACCCTCTTATTCTGGATTCTTTGACTCATCTTCGTAATCGTAGTACTTCTCTGGAAAAATTTCGACAGCACTCGGACAAAATCTGCAAACTTATGCTGATCGAATCAATGCAGGACTTTGAATTAGTCAACCTCGAAATCGAAACTCCTATCGGTAAAGCTCGTGGAGTAAAACTTAACGATGAAGTAGTCTTTATACCAGTGCTTCGGGCTGGTGTGGCAATGTTGTTTGAGGCAATAAAATTACTTCCAAATGCGAAAGTAGGATTTGTAGGTTTGGAGCGTGATGAAAATACAGCTGTTGCTTCACAATATTACTGGAAGCTTCCGCCAATAACACAAGACAGCACAATCATTGTCATCGATCCTATGCTCGCAACCGGTGGATCATTGGTCCATCTTTTGCGACAAATCCTTCCCAAAAAACCTAAACAAATTATTATTGTGTCAGTTATAGCGGCGCCGGAGGGAGTAGCTTTAATAGAAAAAGAATTTCCAAACGTAAAAATTTATACTGCCGCGCTCGACAAAGGTTTGGATGACAAAAAATTCATCGTTCCGGGTCTTGGAGATTATGGAGATAGATACTTCGGGACATAAGTTGAAGAAATTTATATAATAATCTACATGCAAAAAAAGATTACTTCATTTGATGGCACTCAAATAAACTATTCATTATCTAAAAATTCGGAAAATGACGCTTATCTAGTTTTTCTACATGGACTAGGTGGTGATTTGACTGCGTGGAAAAAAGAGTTAAATTTTTTTAAATCGAAAGGTATTTCTACACTGGCAGTTGATCTACGGGGACATGGGAAATCAGATAGACCTGATCTTCTAGATAAATATAAGCTTGAATATTTTGCCAGGGATGTAAAAACAATAATTGATCATGAAAAAATCAAAAAACTAATCATTGTAGGACACTGCTTCGGCGGTGTGGTAACTATAATGTTTCATAAACTTTTCCCTAACCTTGCTAAATCGTATATTCTTGTTGATACTACTTACAAAGCTCCAGATAAACTAGAGTATTTACGTAAAAAACATCCCTACCTAATCAACATAATGAATCTGATCGTAGGAAATATGAATTTAAGAAAAAAGTACTTTTCACATGTTGATTTTAGTAGATTTGAAGGCACGTCCGATTATGACATGAGAAGAATTTATTCTGATATTACTAACACTACTTTAAAATCGTGGTTGTTTACATTCCAAACTTTGGGTAAATTCAATGGCGTAAAAATATTAAAAAGCATGAAAAAACCTGTGCTTGTTGTGGTAGGTCAGAACGATACTATTTTTGATGTTCTCAAAGCAAAAAAAATTAACAGTTTAGTCACAGGCTCCGAACTAAAAATTATTCCTGATGCAAATCATATCGTCGTATTTAACAATCCCATCGAGCTGCAAAATCTGATATTTAAGTTTGTAAAAAAGTTTCCAGGATTCTCTTGATAAGTCTGATTTTTAAAAAAGTTTACTATAATCTGTTGATGTTATTCTTATATTCTTCGATGTTGTCAGTTTTCGAGTCCTTCCTGCCATCGGGTACTATCAATATTTGACCAACTGTGATCGGGAATGCAGGATCAACGCTAAACACGTTAAAAGGATAGTTGTAAATATTTTGCGGATTTACTTTGTAAAACTTGGCAATGGTTTCAACCGTTTCACCCGGTTCGACTATATGCACTACACCTGTCACTGGGGGAATGGTGATGATGGATTCGACTATCGGTTCTTCTTCCTGTATTTCGTTTGACCAAATGATGGTATCGACAGAAATATCAAATTTTTTGGCAATAGTTTCAAGTGTGTCAAACTCCGAAACACGATAATTTATCACGGTCTGTCTGACATTCGGATCCTGGAGACCTCTCAATAATCTACCAAAATATTTCTGATCCTCATTTGCTTTGTTCAAAGCAAACAAAAAAAGCGCGCCAAAAATGATGATAAATACCGGCAGAAAGGTAAGAAATGTAAAATGAAAAGGGTGGATGAGGTGCCTGGCGTTTCTTTTCTTCTCGTTCATAATACTATTGTACATAAACTGGGTTACCGTGCCAACTTCGGCTAGCTTATGTCTTTATTGATATAATATTGCTAATTGCTAAGAGCTAAAAAGCTAATAGCCAAAATAGGAGAGGTGGCTGAGTGGCCGAAAGCAACGGTTTACTAAACCGTCGTTGGGGTAATACCTAACCGCGAGTTCGAATCTCGCCCTCTCCGCCACGTACAAAATTGCACAGCAATTTTTACGTGGCTGTCACGTTAAACGTAATATTCTGCAGGCAAAATAAACGTTTTTACGTGACGGGCTCAATCGAGAAAGATACCTCAAATCAGGATATGGACTTCGATCGATCAAGAAAATGCTTCGATGCTATTTTTCTAAAAAGAAATTGAATTTCATGAAAAAAGTTCCACAATCGTTTTTAGTCGACGGAGTTTTAACGAAGTAGACCCTTGCGCTCCGCAAAGCGATATAGTTATCATAAAATACTCTTATCATTGATAATGATCAATGATTTTAGTAAAATTGAATTATGAATTATAAAGGTACTATTACCATTCAAGCCGGTAAACGTGGAGGCCAACCAACTATTCGAGGCATGCGTATTACTGTTTATGATATTTTAAAAATGCTGGCATCGGGTATGAACGAAGAGAGCATTTTAATAGACTTCCCTGAATTAACAAAACAAGATATTCAAGCCGTCCTATCTTATGCTTCAGAAAGAGAGCATTCTTTAACCACAGCTGGAAATGAAATTATTACTGGATCAAAACATATCCCGCAAACTGGTTAAGAAGCTTCAAAACTTATTTCCAGAAACAAATCATGTTTATCTATTGGGATTACAAATAGCTTCAGATGAAGAAGTATGGAATTACGCGCGAAACAATAATTTTATCATTGTTACTCAAGACTCAGATTTTTATGAAAGAAGTCTTGTATATGGATATCAGGTTAAAATAATCTGGCTGCGAACTGGCAATACAACTACTCAAAACATTGAACAAATATTAATAAAACATCATAAAGACATTTTAATGTTAGAAAAAGATGAAACATTAGGGTGTTTGCAAATTTATTAATTCTATAGAGAGTTAACAAAAAAATTTCACAATCGTTTTTAGTCGACGGAGTTTTAACGAAGTTGACCCACGCACCCCGCACTGTTTTTTGCTTGTTATAATATCTGCATGGACTCACAATTCTACGATAAAGTAGCCAAAAAATTCGGCAGCTATCATACTGACTCTTCATACATCAGCGAATATCCTGAAAAGGATCCGGAAAAAGTATTTAAAGAAAAGTTACTTAGTTTGAGCGATAAAAATAAAAACGCACTCGATTTAGGATGTGCCGATGGGCGATTTACTTTATCGTTAGCTCCTCATTTTAAAGAAATAATTGCAATCGATATATCTGAAGGAATGTTATCTGCAGCAGAAAAATTTCAAAAAAAAAGCAAAATTACAAATGTATTTTTAAAAAAAGTAGATGCCGATGCGACCGGTTTTGCAGATGAATCATTTGATGTTGTTTGGAGCCGCCGCGGGCCAACGCCATACAAAGAAATATATCGTTTACTTAAAAAGGGCGGAAATTATATAGAAATTGATATTGGAGAAAAAGATTGCCAGGGAATAAAGGAAGTATTTGGGAAAGGTCAAAATTATGGTGACTGGAAAAAAGAAAGTTATCTTACGAAAATTAAAAATGAAGCGCAAAATGTTGGTTTCGAAGCATTCTACATGAAAGATTTTATATATTCAGAATATTATGCATCATACAATGACCTTGATTTATTTTTACAAGGAGTTCCCATATTTGAAGATTTTGATTCAAAAAAAGATAAAAAATTGTTGGAAACCTATGAACGAAAATTTAAGAAAGATAAAGGGATTTTATTAGAAAGACATCGGATTGTGAGTATTTTCGGGAAAATTAATTAACTAATGAAGCACTTTTCTAATTAAAAAGTATCAGAAATATATATCACCAACTTTTAGAAAATCTGGATTTTTATATAATTCTGCTAGATTTTTCCACTGAGTTTTGCTTAGGAATTAGGAGTACAAAGTACACAAAAAGTTCCAATCTTATCCCATACTCCGCAAACTTTTTAAAAAAGATGAGCTGTATTATTAAATTAAGGAGTAATTACCGTAGTCGTAGTTGGGGTAGGTATATTTGTTGGTGTTAGAACAGCTGACGTATCTGATGTAAAAGGCTCTGTAGTTTGATTATTAGGATTGAATCTTAACTCAAAATACAGCCTGTCCCTGGATGTCCCATCACTTACAAAGATCTCAACATAATCATTGCCATAATCACTTTCAACATTGAAAGAATTTAAAGTATATCTATATTGCAAAGTGTCTGTATCAAATGTTCCTCCCTCGGGTTGGTGGTTAATATTATATTGTAATTCTTGAGGTGAAGTGTCGGGATCTGAAACTTGTGTTTGTAAGACAAATTGTTCTCCCTGAAAAATATCATAAATTAGTCTCTCTCCTTCAGGAGGTTTTTGTGGTAAATCCCATCGCGGACCCGGTATGATTACTCCATGATAAGTCCATTGCAAAGGTCGTGACAGTTCAATCATGTAAGCATAGCCCTTAAGTACTGGAAAATCGGTTCCTTGCCAGCTGCCATCTATATATTCAAGAAATTTGTACTCATTATTTATTTTAAAGTAGGTATGATAAAATTTTGATCCATATGGATCAAAAGAACTTGCAGCAGGTCGGGAAGAAAGGGTGTAATCATGATAGAGCATGCTCATTGGAAAAGAATTCATTCCTCGATTAAAAGTATAATTTTGCGTTTGGTTAGGTAGTTGTCCCACAAAAGTTACTATACTTGCATCTTGCTCAAGACCTTCTTTTTTGACAATAAAACCGTTATTAGGCGAAATTGGAAAATTCGTACCCGCGCTAAAATTATCATTTTGTCTCCAGATAAACCAATCTAATCCTTGTTTATTACTATTATAGTCAATGACCATAACAGAACCAATATCGCTAAATTGAGCAAAGCTCTGTGCATTGCTGAAAGGCAAAGTAATAAATGGGGGGGCAATAAACACATATTCGTAAGGCGGAAAGCGGTAATCAAACTCACCAACAATGTCAGAATTGTCCGATTCGCCGTTCGCGTTTGTTGCAGTGACTATGTAAAAATAATTATTGTCCGGATTGCCAATAATACCTAAAGTACTGTCAAGATATTTGTTAGTTGTAACAGAGGCAATTTTATTACCCCGAAGGTATGGGTTACTCGTACTAAATAAATTTACTGTTCGCCTGTAAATATTGTAAGAAGTTGCACCGCTTGAATATAGCCAGTTAAGCTCTAAATTGTTATCAACTAGCGAGATAGTCAGATCTTCCACTGATTGCGGTGGGGGCAATGGTGTCGGTGTAGCAGATGGTTTTGTAGTGATAATTGGCGGTGAAATGTTTGGCTCATTAGTTGGATAAGTAATGGTAACAAAAAGGTTAACGGAGCTTGCTGAATGACTTAATTGCTTAATAATAATACCATTTCTGTAATCATGGAACTCTGAACCGTCAGTAAGCGAAGCATCCCAAAAGTTGCCTTGTGTTTGAGGGTTAGCATCAACAAGTTTTGTTCTAATCGTATATATTTCATCAGCGATTATTATATCCGCTCCGCCCGTTATACTTTCTGGCAAACCTTCATCAAATCCATGTCGTTGCCTATACTCAACATAATAATATTCGTCGGTATCTTTTTTCTTTATCCGCAGTGTTTGGATTGAACCTGCTGGAACTTCAGCTTCAACTTGAGAAAGTAAGTATTCGCCGCTTGAGGTTATTGTTTGTACTTTTGAAGATGGAATCCAGCCCAAGAGAGTTTTGTACGCGCTGCTAAAATGAAATACATTGGTATGCCCGTTGGTGTCCAAAGAAGCTCCCATCGTATCAATCAAATTTCCATATTCTGCAGTATTACAGTTTGCATAATCATCAATCGCTTTTATACCACAATTTATTGAAGTCGCATGATGTAACCCAAAAGTATGTCCAAGTTCATGAACGACAATATTTCGAAATCGTGCACTTGTTCCATTTAACCAAGCTGAAGAGCCATTTAAATCTGCCCAAGCATTGTCGCTACAAGTACTAAGATGTGGCCAAAGATAAATACGCTTATCATACTGGGATAAATCATTCCCATCAGTTTCAACTGCATTGTTAGCAAGTTCGGTATATGTAAGCCAATCACAACTAGTAGGATCAGCAGATAAAGTATGTATTCCAAATACATCTCCAGAAAGCGTAGTTTGACCATATGATACTTCACGAAAAAAAGCACTTGCCGAGTTGGGAGCAGTAAATATTAAAGAATTAATGTTTTCAACAGTAAAAGACCAATCGTCATATCCGGCAGGTGGAGGCGCAGGAGTAGGCGTTGGAGAAGTATTCGTGGCAAAGTCGATCATAATTACTGCGACTTTTATATCACCGATATATGATGATAAAGATTCCGTTACTGCTTGAGCAGGTTGATTTAACTCTGATGATTGAACTACAATTTGTGTATCAATCGCTACACCTTTAACTGATATGATGGATCCATCAGAAAAGTTTGAAGGCTTTTTGCTAAAATTTAATAAATACGATTTAATTTTTTTGCCTTCTTGTACATCAATTTCATATTCATCCTTATGGTGTTTTTTGTCAAAATTGTCAAAGTGCACAGTACTGACCTTTCCTTTTATTTCAATATCACGCTCAAGAAGCCCTTGCTCATTAAGCGTTTTTGGTAGAATTCTTCTTTCTTTTTGAGAAAGTATATGTTTTAGAAAAGCCTTTGGATCTTCCTTAGCTTCTTTTAATAATAGTTTTTTTCTTTTTTTAGCCAACGATACAGTATAATCGCTGTTGTTATTACTTCTTACTGCTTTTATAAGTTGTTTATTTGCTTGTTTAATCTCTGCTTGGAGACCTTTATTGTCTGCATTAAATAGCAATTTTTGAGAAAAAGATAGTATGACCATTAAGGCAACGGCCAGGAGTATAAATCTAAAATTGAGTATTCTTTTAATTATAATGTTCGTTTTTAATTGAGTATAAAAA
>MFZZ01000007.1:0-388 GCA_001789555.1 Candidatus Roizmanbacteria bacterium RIFCSPHIGHO2_12_FULL_38_13 | reverse complement strand
CTCTATGTTAACTTTTTTGTAATATTTACTAATCCAAGTTGCAATTTTGTCATTAAGAAACCACCTTTGAATAGCGATTACATCTGGCCGCAGTTTGACAATAGAATATTCATAATCATACTTATTATGACCGGGAGTAAAATCATTGTTTTTAGATAATCTTCCATTTAAATGGGCAACGAATGAGTCGTTTTTACCCAGTAAATCAATACTGTTTCTATCTGAAAAATAAGGAATATTGCCAGCCGATGCTACTGCGATTGTTGCGTCTTTTGTAGTTAGATCTTTTAATTTTATCCCTGCTTTGGCTGTACGGATATTTTCTTCTAAGTGGGCTCCAGAAAAACCGATTAAGTCATCGACAATCAAATTGTAATTTCTCAACCCT
>MFZZ01000006.1 GCA_001789555.1 Candidatus Roizmanbacteria bacterium RIFCSPHIGHO2_12_FULL_38_13 | reverse complement strand
GTGCCGACCACTTCATGATTGTAAAAGGTAATAATGCCTGTTTTATTGTCTTTTCGGTACGTTTCTTTTTTCCCGATATCATGAATAAGTGTGGCGAAACGGGTAATTACGTCGTTTGAAGTACAGTGTCTGAGCGACTCTACAAGGTGAGTCCCCACATCGTAAATATGGTGCCGTTCGGGGCTTACCTGATCTGTGTCAAAACAGTCATTCACTTCGGGAAGAATATACTGCAGAATGCCTGTGTCTCTTAAAAGGTACATTCCTTCAGCCGGGAAATCACTTGTAAGTATTTTAAAGAATTCATCACGAATACGTTCCCACGAAATATGTTGAATAAGGAGGGCATTTTTTTTGATCGACCCGAACGTTTTTTCATCAATTGTAAATTGGAGTTGAGCAGATTGCCGAATGGCACGGATTAAACGCAGTGCGTCTTCGGAGAAGCGCGTATCCGGGTTGCCTACAGCACGTATAATGTTCGCGGCAATGTCTTTTTCTCCTCCATAAGGATCTACTAAGTCTTTACCATCAAAAGCAATTGCATTCATGGTAAAATCGCGTCTTCCTAAATCATCTTCCACTTTGCTTGCCCATTCAACTTTATCCGGATGCCGGACGTTTGAATAGCCTGATTCCTTTCTGAATGTCGTCACCTCAAACACATGCGATTTATCTTTTCCTTCGTGAGGAATCCCCACAGTTCCAAAGGTGTTGTTATAGAAACTATCTGGAAAGAGTTTCATAATTTCTTCGGGTTTTGCATTCGTCGTAAAATCCCAGTCCTCAACAGGTTTTTGCATTAAAAGTCCGCGTACTGTTCCTCCAACCACATAGATTCGATATCCGGCATCTTCAAACTGTTTCATGAAGTCTTGAACGAAATCGGGAAGGTTGATCATGCCATTATTATAGTCTAGCTCCGAGGTGAATGGAAGTCATATTCAATAGTATCTACAGGCAAAAACATCTGAAAAGTCATAGCTATTTGATAAGCCCTTTTAAAGGAAAGTTCAACTAATTCATGTATGCGTTTATCATTCATACCTTCCATTGCCAAATAAGCAGCACTGACTTCTTTAAAATCCTACTGATCGACTAAGCCATTAATATAATCTGGCAAATGGAAGTCTGATGCTCCAAAAAATTCTTTGGAATCTCTCGTAAATATAGGAGCTGACTCTATTACTATTACTCCTTGATCATTATCATCTCTTACCCCTACTACAACTTCTTGAGTGAAATTAGGATTCAGTATAACTGAACCAAAGCCAATAGTAACAAGTTGTTCTACAACAATGTCTCCCTCAAAGAATTCTGTCATGTGGAGTATTATAGCGCATTAATATCATAAATTGGAAGATTGAATAGTGTAGCGGAATTTATTGGCGCATGCTATACTATAGGACTAAAATAGTTTATTAAAATCATGTCAACAGAACAATTTCCACCTGCAGACCCTACCTGGAGACCAGATCCGCCAGGATATCTTGGACATTTTCCCGATATGTCCGTAGTATGGGGAGCAGATGTACGTGATTGTATCGATGAAATTGAAGATATCCATGTAAACCCAATGGCTGCAGGCATATTGCCACGATCACATCGATATCTAGCTTCAGAGGATTTCTTATTAGACCATGCTGTGTTATCTGCATTACCACAAAATAGTACTGCTACCTATATATCACATCCTAATTGGACACGAGCCTTGGTTTCAGGTCAGGTAAATGTTCCGTACAACAATCAATTTGGTAGGTACATTATGTCTAAAGGTAATTCATCAACAGGTAAGGAATATGGAGGTGTACCGTACACAACATATAAAGAACCGCGCGGCTTTTTTGGAGCAAAAGACGCTGCAAAAGAATTGGTAGTTGGGAATCAACTGCTGGAAGCGCATTTTCGAGCCAGTTTGCCGTTAGGATATATCGTACTTGATCAGGATAAATTACATAATCAAATAGGTAGATTATGGGCTGAAGAACCAGAGTTACGAAAAAATATTCAGCATCAACTTGCTATTGTAGAAACAAATGGAGATCTCCCAGCAATATTAGTGAGGTTAACCGGCTCTCGAAATAGATTAGACGACTATATGTATGAATTCAATTTTCAAGAAATGATAGCAGGATTATCAACTTTACCCCAATTTCCGCAAGATGTAATTACCACATTATGTGAAGGTAAGTTAGTTTCAGAGGATGATATGAATAGAATAGCTCAATCGTTTAATATACTATTAGAAGGAAATGTGTCTGCTTTGTGGAAGGTGATGCCAACTTTACGTAATCACTCTTCGTTTCCCAATTTGCTTACTTATCCAAAAGACTTAGATGCAACTTACAGCGTTCAGGATTATGAAGAGGCTATTGAAAAAATGGGTGAGACTTCAATTACCGACAAAAAGGTGATTCATAATTATTTTATATTAATGAGAGAAGTAATTAAAAACGAGCTATGCAATTTATTTGCATATAAAGGTTATTATCAGCATAACATAAACAATCTGGCTTTGCAGTTATTGAAAGATTTAATAACAAGTTAACTAATGAGTCCTTTCAAAATATCCAAATTCTCCTTATCCGGACCTTTGTCGTCAAAACCGGGTGTTTCGATAATGAATGGGAGATGTTTTGTCTTTGGATTATTTAAAAAGTTTTTAAAAACTTCAATAGCAATATTACCTTTTCCAATATTTTCATGTCTGTCTCTGAATGAGCCGAGAAGGTCGCGACTGTCGTTCATGTGGACTAGTTCCAGTTTTTCAAGTCCGATAAGGCTATCAAAAGTAGAGAGAAATTCTTCAAAGTCTTTATATGTGGTCAAATTGTAGCCTGCGGCATGAAGATGACAAGTGTCAAGACAGACTCGCAGGCGGTCATCATCCACGCTGTTTATTATCAATGCAATCTCATTCAGGGTTTTACCAAGCTTATTCGTGCCCGCGTTTTCGATTATAAATAGAACATCTTCAGGAGTATTTTTTAGGATTTGTTTTATATTCTCAATAAGATCATAATAAGCTTCATCCTCAATTAGTGTTTTTTTCTCTCTTTTTAAAGAACCCAAGTGAACAATACTTCCTCTGACCTGCATCTTTTTTGAAAGATTAAATTCATTGATAAGATTTCTTACCGAAACTTTGCCGACACCGTTATCAAATCCCAAATTGATAAGGTAGGAAGCGTGGAAATAAACCGGGTTAATTGTAAATTCTTTTTTTGCTTTAACAAAAGTTTCGATCTGTTTTTGTGATGGGTGTGCAAACTGCCATTGTCTTGGAGATGCGGAAAATATTTGTAGGCAGTTTCCACCGATGTTTTCAATACTTTCAATTGCTTTTTCATATCTGCCTGAAATTGAAAGGTGGGCGCCGAGTTTGTGCATGAGGATATTTTAGCAAACTTCCCTTGACATACATTAGCAGAGTTGATATATTATTGCTAATATGGATGATTTGACACAGCGGCAGATAGATATTTTGACCTCGATTATACATGAATATACTGAAACAGGTGAGGCTGTAGGCTCGGAAATAATCGAGAAAAAATACAAGCTTGGTGTTTCTCCGGCAACAATTAGAAACGAGATGGTGGCACTTTCACATAAAGGATACCTGCAGAAAACTCATTTTTCATCGGGCCGTTTGCCTAGCGCCAAAGGCTATCGTTTTTATATCAAAAATATCATGAAGGAGAACGAGCTCTCGACTGTGGATGAGGTTGCCTTCAAGCACAGTATCTGGGACGAGCGCGATAAAGAATACAAGATGTTATCACAAGCGACTCGGATACTTGCCGAAAAAACGGGTCTCATGTCGTTAGTTACCACGGATTCAGGCGATCTGTATTATTCAGGAGTCAGCAATCTGCTCAAAATGGATGAGTTTATGAATAAAGCTATTACACGAGCAGTTTTTGGTCGGGTTGAGGAGATCGGCTTTTGGTCAGAGATACTAAAACAGGCTTATCTGATTGACGAAGATGTTCTTTATATTCTCGGACAGGAAGATTTTCGCGATCCGATGTTTGACGTTTGTGCCAGTGTTTTTGGTGAGTTTAAGACGCCAACACTCAAGGGAATAATCGGAGTCATCGGTCCAAAACATATTTCGTATGAAGACGTAGTTACCAAAGTCAGATTTTTCTCAAAACTGATCGAGGATATTACTCGAAGTCAGGAAGCGTGAGTTTGATTTTCAATTATGTTAAAACAAAAAAATAAAAAAGTAGACACAAAACAGATTGAAAATCTTAAAATAGAAGTTGAGGAGTTTAAAAACAGATACTTAAGAGCGCTTGCTGATTATAAAAATCTGGAGCACCGGGTAAATGCAGAGCGAAGCAATATGCGCGACATGGTCAAAGAGCAGGTGATCGGGCATTTTTTACCGATAATGGATAATATAAACCAAGCTGAAGTTTTTACAAAAGATCCGGGTTTAACCATGATCAGCAACTCGTTCTCACAAACATTGAAAGATTTGGGAGTGCATGAAGTTGAGCTTTTAGGTCAAGAATACGATCCTCACAGTGCAGAAGTCGTTGAGGTCGTTGAAGGTAGAGAAGACAATAAGGTTGTTGATGTTTTACAAAAAGCATATGCGATGAACGGGCAATTAATAAGACCGGGCAGAGTCAAAGTTAGTAAGTTACATCAATCTGAACGGAGTGAAGAACCCAAAAAAAACTCGGTCTAAATGTCTGACAAATTAACAATTTTTCAATTACGAATTACGATTTATTTATTTAGTTAAAAATTACAAGTTTTGAGTTACAAGAATTATGGCAAAAACAATTGGTATCGATCTCGGTACAACAAATTCGGCGGTTGCTGTTATGGAGGCCGGCAAACCCAAAATTATTTATTCCAAAGAAGGACGCAACATCATTCCGTCAGTCGTTGATCCTGTGAAGAGAATTGTCGGCGATGTCGCCAAGCGTCAGTTGGTTTTAAATCCGCATAGGACTCTGTATTCGATAAAGCGTCTTATGGGTAGAAAATTTAGTGATCCTTCAGTCAAACGTGATAAAGAATTTCTTCCTTATAAAATCAGGGAAGGAAAAGAAGGGCGCGTTGAGATTGAAGTTGAAGGCAAAACTTATACACCGCAGGAGATTTCCGCAATGGTTTTGACAAAAGTCAAAGAAGATGCAGAAAGTTATCTTGGCGAAAAAATCGAAAAAGCCGTAATCACGGTGCCGGCATATTTTGACGATGCCCAGCGACAGTCAACAAAACAGGCGGGCGAAATCGCAGGACTCAAGGTTGAACGTATTCTAAACGAACCAACAGCAGCTGCACTCGCTTATGGATTTGATAAAGCACATGCTCACACAATCGCAGTTTACGATCTTGGTGGAGGTACTTTTGATATCACCGTTCTTGAACTTGGTGATGGAGTCTTTGAGGTAAAGGCAACCAACGGTGATACACATCTTGGCGGCGATGATTTTGACAAAATACTCATTGATCATATTGCAGACGAGTTTAAAAAAGACCAGGGAGTTGATTTACGAAAAGATACCCAAGCTCTTCAAAGGTTGAAGGAAGCTGCAGAGAAAGCAAAGATTGAACTCTCATCTTCAACCGAGGCAGAAATTAATTTGCCTTATGTGACTGTCAAAGACAATCAACCGCTTCATTTAGTACAAAAACTTTCACGGGCTAAATTTGAATCCTTGGTTGATGAACTCATACAAAAATCATTTCAGCCGGTTCGCGAGGTATTAAAAGATGCAAAAATCGATGTCAAAGATATTCAAGAGGTGATAATGGTTGGCGGTATGACGAGAGTACCAAAGATCATCGAAGAGGTGAAGAAATTTTTTGGAAAAGATCCAAACCGTTCAGTAAATCCTGATGAAGTGGTGGCTATTGGTGCCGCAATCCAGGCAGGGATTCTGTCGGGCGAAGCCAAGGATGTGGTACTTTTGGACGTCACTCCTCTAACACTGGGAGTTGAGACGCTAGGTGGTGTAACCACTCCTCTTATCACCAGAAATACTACTGTTCCGACTTCGAAATCCGAAGTATTTTCAACAGCCGGTGACAGCCAGACACAAGTACAGATTCACGTTCTTCAAGGAGAGCGTCCGATGGCTAGGGACAATAAGTCACTTGGCACATTCACACTCGAAGGCATTCCTCCAGCACCTCGCGGTGTGCCACAGATTGAGGTAACCTTTGATCTTGACGCAAACGGTATTCTCACTGTCACTGCAAAAGACAAGGCAACAGGTAAATCACAAAGTATCACTATTTCCGGTTCAACTGGACTTAGTAAAGACGAGATCGAAAAGATGAAAGAAGAGGCGGAAAAAAATGCCGATACGGACAAGCAAGTAAAGGAAAGGATTGAAGCGAAAAATAAAGCCGAACATTTAGTTTACACTGCAGAGAAATCCTTAAAAGATCTTGGTGAAAAGGTTAAGAAAGATCAAAAGAAAGAGATCGAAGACAAGGTTAAGGAGCTCAAGGATATGATTTCAAAAGAAGAAACGTCGGCCGAAGATCTTGATAAAAAGACAGCAGAACTTTCCGAGGTGTTACAAAAGATTGGCCAGGCAGCTTACTCCGATTCGGCTAAGGCTCAAAGTGAAGCGTCTGAAAAGGGGTCCCCCTCCGCCAACCCTCCCAAAGACAAGGCAAAAGCTTCGGAGGACAAGGGAAAAAATGACGATGAAAAGAAGTCCTCCTCCGCTTCCGCCACAGGCGGATCCGCCTCTGGAGGAAAAGCTACGGAGGATAAAGATGTCGAGGAAGGTGAGGTGGTGGAGTAAATATTCCTCGTCACTCCGGACTTGATCCGGAATCTAGAAGTAAGAGATGCCGAAACGAGTTCGGCATGACGAATTAATCACATGAACGATTATTACGAAATTTTAGGTTTAAAAAAGGGTGCTTCGAAAGCCGAAATAAAGTCGGCGTACCGAAAGCTTGCACTCAAATGGCATCCCGATCGCAACAAATCTGTTAATGCCGAAAAAAAATTTAAGGAGATTAATCAGGCATATCAGGTGCTCTCTGATCCAAAAAAGAAAGAATTATATGATCAGGTTGGACATAGTGCCTACACATCAGGAGGTGTTGGTGGAGGTGCAGGCGGCGGTTACTCGGGTCAGCAGGGGCCATTTCGATATTACACGAATTTCGGTGGCGGCCAAAATGTTGAATTTGACCTTGGCGGCATGGACCCTTTTGATATTTTTGAACAGTTTTTTGGATCGCGCTCACCGTTTGGAGGGGGCGGGCGACAAACCAGACGCAGCGTCTATGAAATGCAGCTTACCTTCGACGAAGGCGTGCACGGAGTGGAAAAATCTACGGTAATAAACGGCAAGCAAAAAAACATCAAAGTTCCGGCAGGTGTGCATGACGGCTCTCGCATACGTTTTAATGAGTTTGATGTCGTGGTTCGCGTCAGTCCGGACTCAAAGTTCAAACGGGAGGATCAGGATATTTATCTTGAAAAAGAAATTTCGCTGACCCAAGCCGTACTTGGCGATGTTATTAAAGTCGAAACAATCGACGACGAAGTAAAAGTCCGCATCAGGCCGGGAACACAATCAGGGATGGTGATGCGTCTTCGCGGCCGCGGGGTGCCGTATCCAAATTCGAATCAACGAGGCGATGAGTACGTCATCTTCAAAGTGCGGATCCCCGAACATTTGAGCGGCCGAGCCAAGAAACTTTTTGAAGAGCTAAAAAATGAACTATGAATTTTTCTTCTAAAAAATATAAAAAAAGCTTCGACTACTCTTATTCGATTGGGGTTTACTCGACGTTAGAACTATTGACTTATAAACTATCTCAAACGGTTAAGGTATTTCTTCACAGCAAATCAGGAAAAAATAAAGGCGCCCAAAAAATTTTGTCAATCTGTAAAGCAAGTCATATCGAAACAGAAATTGCCGACGGACTCCTGACAAAACTTTCAAACAGTGAAAATTGTTATGCGATCGGGTTTTTCCGAAAATTCGGGTCAAATGTTTCTCCCAAAAAAGACCATATTGTTCTTGACTCCCCATCCGACATGGGAAATGTAGGCACAATCATGCGCACTATGCTCGGTTTTGGGATTAACGATCTTGCTATCATGAGACCTGCCCTGGACATTTTTGATCCCAGAGTTATTAGAGCCTCGCAAGGAGCTGTATTTCAAATCAATTATCGATACTTCAACACATTTAAAGAATATCAGACTCAATTTCCGAGAAATTTTTATCCATTTATGCTCGAAGGAATAAACATTGATGAAGTAGTTTTCGAAAAAGCATTTTCGCTAATATTTGGCAACGAAGGATCGGGTTTAAATCGGGATTTTTTGAAAATCGGCAAACCGGTTAAAATCCCCCAGACAACCAAGATAGATAGTTTGAATTTATCGGTCGCAGTTGGAATTGCACTCTATGAAAGTTACAACCAAAATAGAAAATCTTAAAAATTACAAAAAACTTCTCAAACTAAAAAACGGTATAAAAAGTTTTTTTGATGCAAAAGGATATCTCGAGCTTGAGCTGCCGGTGATGTCACCGGTTCTCATTCCCGAAAGCTATATCGAAATTTTCAAAACACAGTTTATTTACTTCGATCAAAAACAGGATTTTTATCTGACTTCATCTCCTGAACTATTTATAAAAAGGCTGATCGCCAAAGGTGTGAAAAACTGTTATTACCTGGGAAAAGCGTTCAGAAACAGCGAGCCAAATTCGGACAGGCATTCGCCAGAGTTTATGATTCTTGAATTTTACAATGTGCCTGCAGATTATCGTGACGTTGAGTCAACCATGCTTGAGCTGTTTCAGCATTTGAGTCAAATTTTGTATAAAAGTAACGGTTTTTCATATCACGGCAAAAAAATTTCAGTTGAAAAATTTGAGCGATTGTCGGTGACGGAAGCTTTTGATAAATATGCAAACATTGATGAGAAGACTTTGCTTGACGAAAATTTATTTGTTGCCGCGGCAAAAGATAAAGGCTATGTCATTAAAAATTCTACTTACGAAGATTTGTTCTCTCAAATTTATACTCAAGAAATAGAACCAAATCTTGGAGTTAACGGATTCCCGACGGTGATTTATGATTACCCGATTGCTTTTGCTCCGCTTTGCAAACCAAATCCCGATGGAAAGACGGCGCAGAGATTTGAAATATATATTTCAGGAGTTGAGCTTGGCAACTGTTATAACGAACTGACCGACTGGAAAATTTTGCAAAAAAGATTTAAAAAAGAAGCGCAGTTACGAAAAGACAAAAATATGATTTCACACAAAATTGATTATGATTTTATTGAAGTTATGAAAAAAGATCTGCCGCCGTATTCCGGCATCGCAGTCGGCGTGGAGCGACTGGCGATGGTGTTTGGAGACGTGGATGCTATCGAGAAGCTCCAATTAATTACAAATAGTTTGTGATAAAATAATACACTTATGTCAACATACGCGGGTAATTTGAAAAAAGGCGAGTTTATCATCCACCAAAGTGAGATCTGGCAGATACAGAAATCCGAGTTTTACTCACCGGGAAAAGGTTCGGCTCTCATGCGGACAAAAATTAAAAATGTCAAAAGCGGCAAAAATATCGACTACACTTATAAATCCAATGAATCGGTAGAGACAGTTGATGTGAACAGCATTGAGATGCAGTATTTATACAAAGATCAGGAGTTTGCCTATTTTATGGATGAACAATCTTACAACCAATATCAAGTGCCACTTTCTGTTGTTGGTCGCGCAATCGAGTTTTTCAAAGAAGGAGAAAAAATGTTTGTTTACATTCATGATGACCAACCCTTGAGTGTTCGTGCCCCACTTTCGGTGACGCTGAAAATCGTTCAGACCGAAGATGCCGTCAAAGGCGACACGGTTTCTGGTGCAAAAAAGGAGGCAGAGCTTGAAACGGGTGTCAAAGTCATGGTGCCTTTATTTATCAAAGTAGGCGAGAAGATTTCCGTAAATCCAGAGACTGGACAATATACGGGTAGACAGTAGTTTTTTCTTGTAACTTGTAACTCATAACTTATAACTTTTCAAAAACAATAAATTTAGTGGAGCGGATTTATTCGTTGACACAATTTAGATAAAGCTACAAGCTACAAGTTATAAGTTACAAGACTAAGCTACGCATCCATTATACTTCAATTATGTTGACCGTCGGCAACTTACTAAAAAAAGAACGGGAAAGACAAGGACTGACGCTTCGAGACATTGAACACATCACTAAGATACGTTCGAAATATCTAAAAGGAGTCGAGGAAGGAAGCTGGAATATTTTTCCTTCAAAAACATATATAACCGGCATAATCAGAAGCTATGCGAAACACTTGAAAATAGAGCCGGAAAAAGCGATGGCTTACTTTCGTCGTGACTACGAAAAAAAGGAAATAATAAAATTCAGACGACGTATACCGTCATTGAATTTACTACCAGAAACTAAAAAAATTATCACATTAGTTATTGCCCTGATCTGTCTTTTTTTCTTCGGATAT
>MFZZ01000005.1 GCA_001789555.1 Candidatus Roizmanbacteria bacterium RIFCSPHIGHO2_12_FULL_38_13 | reverse complement strand
TTTTCTGTCTTTGTTAAATATCTTTAAAGTCCACTCTCGATCGATCTCGGCAAGTACAATATCTCCCGATTCAAAGTGTTTTTTTCTTTCGATCACGACCAAATCACCTTCGAAAATCCCCATATTGATCATCGAGTCTCCCTGGACTTTCAAAAGAAATGAGTTGTCCGGCTGCTCGATAAAATACTCGTCAAGCGTTATGTAGTTGCGATTTTCTTCGGCAAGTATCGGGTATCCTGCTTGGATCATGCCAAGGACCGGCAACGAAAAAAACATCTTGGTGGGAGAAAGTTTTTTATTTACTTTTTTTAAAAATCCTTCATCAATGAGTTTTTGAACATACATGTAAACCGTTCTTTTTGAAGCAACAGCAAAAATTTTCAGCATTTCAGAGTATGAAGGTAAACGTCTGTTTATACGGAAAAACTTTTTAATTGGTGTCAGAATATCCTCTTTCATAGGTTAATATTAAAAATTTATTAATGAATAAAATTCATCATATAAACAATCGTTTACTTTGTCAATGAATAAAAATATATCAAATATGATCAGAGGCAATTTGCCCAGGAAGATGAACCATTTCTTGAAAGTTTGAATGCCGCAGTTTCTATTGATTCCTTTGCTCCAAAACGCAAATCTGGATTGGTATCGAGACCCATTTGAGCACGAGTATTTATCCAAGTTTCAGTTGTAAATTGATACATACCACCGTAGTCACCATTTGCCGATCCAGGATTGATACCGGTTTCACACATGGCAATCTTTTTTAACTGATTTTTATCGACACCGTATTGACCACTGTACTGATCAAAATATTCTTCAAAAGAACTTAAAGGCAACGGAGTCGGCGTGCTGGTTGGGGTGGAAGTGGGTGTTGATGTCGGAGTTAATGTCGGGCTTGGAGTGCTAGTTGGAGTTGGAGTCAAAGTGACAGTTGGCGTCGGAGTTGCAAGAAAAGGAATAGTATCGGCAACACCGAGGACCGATCCTCCTTGACTAAAAATAAAAGCGCTGACAACTGCGGCCGAAATTATCAGAAAATACTTTTTGGCCATTACATATTATATCAAAGGCACGAATCTTCACTGTAGTTCATACTTCTCAAGAAGCTTCTGGTTGCCCTCGATCTGATAGCGCAATAGCTCGGAATAAACACCTTTTCTTTTGGCAAGATCACCTGGAGATCCAGAATCAGCGATTCTTCCACCTTCGATGACCAAAATCCTATTTGCGTTTTGAATTGTTGAAAACCGGTGGGCGATGATGATGACAAGCCTATTTTTCATAAGCTTCTCAAGTGCATCCTGAACAAGTTTCTCACTTTTGGCATCCAACGAACTTGTTGCTTCATCCAAAATCAGAATCGGTCGATCGGCGAGTATGGCGCGTGCAATCTGTATTCGTTGTTTCTGACCACCCGACAGTTTGACACCTCGCTCTCCTATCTCGGCATGAACCTTTTTAGGAAACTTCATCACAAACTCATATGCGTTTGCTTTTTTTAATGCCTCGATCACTTCTTTTTCTGTGGCGTCAGGTTTTCCATAAGCTACATTTTCAAAAACTGTGGTTGAAAAAAGTTCATTGTCCTGAAAAACCAATGAAACATGTGAGCGCACTTGGTCATGTGACAGCTTGGAATACTTTTTCCCATTCATAAAAATTTCTCCTCGGGTGGGTTCATAAAATTTCAGAATAAGATTGGTGACAGTTGTTTTTCCGGCTCCACTATGACCAACAAGTGCCACGGTTTCCATTTTTGATAAATCGAAACTAACATCTTTAAGCACGCGATCTCCTCCTTCATATTCAAAAGTGACATTTTTGAAAGATATTGTCGGATGGTCGAATAAAGGACTTGGCTCCCTGCCAGGAAGTTTTTCCGCCGACTCAAGTTCAAGTATTTCAAAATATTCTTTTGAGCCTGTTTCCGCGCGCTGTGTTTGTTCAAGAATAAAACTCATGGCAAAAAGAGGCCGGCGTATTTGGTTAAGATACTGCAAAATAAGCACCATTTCACCAATTGTGAGGATACCAAGGAATGTATTGCGAAAAACAATTACTGCAATGACCACCAGTCCTGCCTCAAGACCGAAATTTCGTAAAAAATTGAAGATATGATATGACATTGATTGTTTATCGTAAACTTGGACGCTTTTTTTCATATTTTCCGACACAAACTCTTGTTCTTTTTTTTGAGCACTGAAACTTCTTACAAGCCGAATATTGCTTATCACCTCTTGTATACGACCGCGCGTTACGTCTTCAATCCTGTTTCTTTTCACTTGAAATTCGCCCCATTTTTTTGTTGATATGTGGCTGATATAAATATAAAAAGGAAAAATTAGTAGGACCATTATGGCAATTGGGCTGCTATAAAAGGAAAGTAGAACGATGATAAATACGCTTCGAATAAGCGCAGGCACAATAAAGTTTGAAGCTGTGCCAAAAAAATCTTGAAGCGCGATGATACCACGGTTTAACTGATTGACGATCTTTCCTGAAATCTGGCTGTCAAAATATTTTTGCGGTAAAGTAAAAATCTTTTCATAAAATTTATCCGTCAAAAATTTGCCGATACGTCCCGAAGCATAATCGCCGATGCGATGATTTACGGCTTCAAGAACTATGGAAAAAATACTGCTTAAAAATAGTAGTCCTATTAAAAAATACAATCTCTGCAAATCGCCTGCTCTACTTTTGATTTGAAGCTCAATCTGATCAACAATCAGTTTAATGATGTATGGCGCGATAAGTTCGAGAGTTGTTGTAAAAACAATGATGACAGAGATGACGTAGATAAATTTGTGGTAAGGCTTGGCAAGACGGATTACTTTGAAGATGTTTTGCATTTGCCTATTTTAGCATGAAACTGACTGATCACTTTCACCAATCAATTATCTTAGATTTGTAGAAAATAAAAACTAAAACTTGTAGAATAATTCTTAGTAAGGTATACTATAGGTTTTAAATGGCCATAGTTGACCACGATCCTGTTCCAAATCCTTTGCGCTTTCAGGATCTTTTACAAAAGGCGCAAATGAACCTTGCTCAAAGAGATTATTCTCCGGGAAATGATAGCATAACCGCACAGTACTGGAGATACCTATTTGGAAGTGAAGTTCATACTCCCAATAATCCTCAAACTATTAAAGATTTGTCGCCATTTTCAACTTATCTTGAAACGATCTCCCCAATGATAGCAGTTGCTGTACAGTCGCTTTATGACCAGTCAATAGGTGACGAGGCTTCGCGTGACGCGGTAGATCGTTGGTATACAGATGGAATTAAAGATGCAAACCAAGCCTACACTGCAGTTGGTGTATTCTTTCAGCGTTTTTATGATAAAAATCCCACACCACAGCTTCAGGAATTCCTTACTACATGGCAAAATGAAATTGATCTTTCTATCGCTGAGGCCGCTGGCCTCTTTACCGGCATTGCTCTCCATTTAAGGGGATCGCCTTGTGCAGTTGTATTTGGTCAGATTCCTGTCCCTTTTCCACGTAATAAAAAAATAGAGCAAGTATATACAGAACTTTTATCTCTTTGGGGGCAACCTGAAAAACCAACTGTATTTGATATTTACCGACCAGATTTACGAAATGTTCTTGCATATTACCAAAAAGAAAACTTAAGAACTGAAATATCTATCCCCACTATAGCCAATGTGTTTGATTTAAGAGAATATCTTCGTACTCTTAATGAGTTCTGGTCTGTTCCGGCAGCTGCCAATCCCTCAGACTTTCAAGTAAGCTCTGGAAAAGATAATTCAACAATCACTATTGCTCCAAATAAATTCGATATTTTTATACGTCACAAACCAAATAACAATGCGCAGCGTCGAATTAACTTCCGAGGTAAAAACAATCTGAACGGTATCAGCTACCGAGTTGACCAAGAAAAACCTAATAAACTCGGAATTGACTTTTGTGGCGTTGACTACAATGATCTTTTGAGAATAGCACAAGGTCTCTCCAGACTCGATCCTGCATGGGTAAATAGATATACTCATGCCATAGATGAACATGGTCGAATGAGTGAAAAACCTATTCCTTTTTATACTCCTGTTTTAGAACAGGGTATCCACGGCTTAAACAAAGGGCATTTTATAGGCATGGTATCCGCACTTGGCATGCAAGAGGGCCCACAATTGGGAATAAAGAGAGGAGACACTTTTAGTTACCATTCTCATGGATCAATGGATAAGTTTGCTAAAAATTTTGAGCAATTAGGTCATGAATTGGCACAAATGTTCTAGAATGTTTTTATTGACACAGTGCGAAATAATTCGTACCAAATTCAAGAGTATATCTTCAGCTGGTACAATATACTCAAATATACCCAGAATATCAAAAGTTACCAGTCACAGAAGTGTATTTGAACTGTTAATATGATTAGAATATGGAATTAGTTGTAATTATTTTTTCACTTTTATTGGGTGTATTGGCAATTGGTAAAGGATCAGACTGGTTTACAGATTCTCTTATCCCTATTGCAAGAAAATTAGGAATATCCGGTATTGCTGTCGGACTCATTCTTGTTTCAATCGCAGTTAGTTTACCCGAGATATTAGTTGCAGTAAGCGCCGTTATAAACGGTTATCCCAATATAAGTCTGGGAGTTGCTTTGGGTTCTATCATTTGTAACATAGGTTTGATGACTGGGTTGTCTGCCACTATTAAACCCTTACGGGTACCAAAACACGTTATTCTTCGTGACGGAATTTTTTCTATAATCATTCCTATTCTGGTATTTGCGGTCGGGTCTAGCGGAACATTGACAAGGATTGAAGGACTTGCTTTTATGCTTTTGTTTATACCTTATGTCATTAATGTTTTTATGCAGGAAAGACTAGCCAATAAACTGCAAAAAGAAAAAGAGTTTAGAGAAATTGAAATTGAACTTAATCTCCTTGGATTTGATTTTGGTAAACTCAAGCCCGGTTGGGTTTCGTTTTTTCTTGGTCTAGTTTTACTTCTATTTGGAGCGCAACTTTTTAGCAATACTCTTATCCAAATAGTTAAAACTTTTCCAATAAATGAAATAATTGTTGGCTTAACAATAGGAGCCATTGGTCCTTCCATACCAAATATAATGGCCGCATATAAGGCTACGATGAAGGGCATGGGGACAGTCGCAGTATCCGAAACTTTAGGTTCTAACATTTTTACCTTATTAGTTACCGTAGGATTTCTTGCATTGGTATCTCCTGTCGCCATTTCTCAAAGATGGATTTATTTTGATATTCCAATAATGATCATTATGAGTTTAATGTTGTTTGTATTTATGATGACTCGCAAAACTATTTCAAGGATTGAAGGAGGTATACTTATGGGAACTTATTTCTTCGTATTGCTGATGCAAATATTCTTTATTAAATAAACAGGAATATTACAACAATCTAAAGTGTGGCCTGCCACGCGAAGTCCCGATTTCTTATCGGGACGAAGTGTGGACACAGTAGGAAATAACTGGGACCAATAAGTATAGTTTATAAAAGTCTCTTATTCCTAAATGCCTTTCCTTAACTTGATTTTAGATATTCTTCAAAAGTCCTTTTTAATATTGAAGATAGCTGTTTCCTGCCATGGCCACTTTTTAGAAACTCTTCTCTCGCTTTTGCATCTTTTTTGTTTACAAAGTACTCATAATGCAATAGCTTAAGTGGGAGACGATTTTTTGTTGAAGTAACTTGACCTTTTGAATGCTGTA
Source organism: Candidatus Roizmanbacteria bacterium RIFCSPHIGHO2_12_FULL_38_13 (assembly GCA_001789555.1). Lineage (GTDB taxonomy): Bacteria > Patescibacteriota > Microgenomatia > UBA1406 > GWC2-37-13 > CAYNLS01. The sequence continues at coordinate 5,910 of MFZZ01000005.1, read as the reverse complement.
TCAATCTATTGTTTAGATTGGTTGTATATCCTATATATAATTATCTCTAAAACTGAATAAAATATAAACATAGAATTTTTCGTATATCATGTACTTATGCGACGTCAAACGTCGCTCTGCAGGAATATATTTTGCAATGTAAGTGTCGCGTCTGACGCGACACGCTTAAGTCACGCTTGACGTGACTTACAAACATGATTTCACGATTTTTTTTATGTGGTGAAACCGCGTTTGACGCGGTGGAGATGCCGGGAGTTGAACCCGGGTCCGCAAAGGCTCCCTTATAAATCTTTAGCTAGAGATATTATATTTTTAAACTCAAGCTCAAACTGGATAATATATAAACCATTGTCCAAGCTGCCGATTTTATTTATTTCAGTGAAGTAAAGATCGAAAACTTTACCTTACCTACTTCGGCATTGTTTTTCGTTAGTCAGCTCACCGATGAAGCCGACTAAGATCACTAAAAGGATATTGAACTTACGCTGCGAAAGCAAAGTTCATGTTTGCAAAAGCAAATTTGGCCTGTTGGGCTTCATAAGCTTCTACAACCGCTCTTTTAAGTGATGCAAATTCCTTTTTGAGGTTTGCAGTTACTTTTCCATTTAACGGATAGGTCCGCTCTAGCGATTTATAAAAGTGCGATCTTCACGTCGAAACCATGCATCCCCTATTTTTTCATATAATCTTTCATTTCTCTTTCCTGATCTCTTTTGATGTCCTCGTGCATCTCAAGAATCTTCTTTCCTATCTCGCCTCGACCCTTCACTAAGGCAATCGAAAGCTTAATATTACGTCCTTTAGTATAACATACTATAGGCGCTATAGTCAATTTTCCGGCACCAGAAAGTTTTGTTTGAAGCCGTATCAGTTCTTTTTTATGAAGAAGCAATTTGCGCCGTCGTGTCGGCTCATATCCGGTAGGTCTAGCAAATTGGTATATCGGAATATCGGCATTGATGAGATAAGCTTCTCTATTCTCGATACGAACAAAGGCATTTTCAAGTCTGATATTGCCCGTGCGAACCGATTTTACTTCTGCGCCGGTGAGCATAATACCCGCCTCGAAGGATTCTATTTCCTCATAAGTGCGATGGAAATTGCGGTTCATTACTTTCATATGAGATGATTGTAGCATGAAAAGGCAGTAATTGAGATTAAACTCTTGTTAAAATATTTTATGCGTATTTTATTAAGTCATAACTTTTATCCTAATAGTTCTGGTTCAAACGTATATTTTGAAACCTTAACAAAACTTTTGCAAGATAACGGACATGCGGTGAGAGTTCACGCTCTTTGACACAGGTTGTCATTCTCTCGCCGTGCCTGCCGGCAGGCAGGAAGGAGGGAATCCAGACTAAATATACTTTTATAAAGTATTAATCGACTGGATCCCCGTCTTCACGGGGATGACACAAAATAATTAATTGACATGTTATGATACAGTTTTGTCAAGATTTGTGAACTCTTACTCAGTTAAAAAACGCGAGTCCTTGTATCAAGGAACCTTACTTCCTATAATAATGACATATGTTTGGAACTATTCGCCAACTTTTTATATTAATTTCTAAATCTAATAAAATCTGGATCATTCCTGTTCTTCTTTTTCTTGTAATTGTCGTATTATTAGTTGTCGCGGCTCAAACATCCCCTGTCCCTGTTTTCCTCTATCCTCTAATTTAAACTATGAGCAAAATAATTAAAGGGATAAATCAAATATTTATATATCTTCTGCTTTTTATTTTTTACTTGGCAATTATCGGATTAGCAAAAATAATTTACCTAATATTCAAAAAAAGAGAGACAGACGATGCTTCATATTGGCGTAAGCCTGAAAATAAAGAATTAGATATTTTTTCACCATATTGATGTATATTCTTGGTATTTCTGCCTATTATCACGATAGTGCTGCTGTGCTTGTTAAAGATGGAAAAGTTATTTCTGCTTTTGAAGAAGAACGTTTTTCTCGAAAAAAACATGATAATTCTTTTCCGTCGCGCGCGATTAATTGGTGTTTAAAAACTAATAAATTGAATATAAGCGAGATCGATTATATCGCTTACTATGAAAAACCTCTTCTTAAATTTGAACGCATAATAGAGACTTTTGTTGCAACTTATCCTCGATCTGTCTTACCATTTTTGAAAGCTCTCCCCGAATGGTTTGGTGATAAAATAAAAGTCGAAGATGTAATAAAGAAAAAACTTAAATACAGAGGCAAAATATTATTCATTCCACATCATCTTTCTCATGCTGCTTCAACTTTCTATCCTTCGCCATATAAAAATGCGGCGATATTAACAATTGACGGTGTCGGAGAGTATCAAACAACAGGACTTTGGCATGGAGATAATACCAGTATAAAATCATTAGCTGCTATTGACTTTCCTCATTCAATTGGACTTCTATACTCAACTTTTACCGCATTTCTTGGGTTTCAGATAAATAATGATGAATATAAAATGATGGGACTTTCGGCGTATGGAAAACCTATATATAAAAATTTACTTTACAAAGTAATTGATGTTAAAAACGATGGCAGTTTTCGTTTAAATCTTGAATATTTTTCATTTCGTGAATCTTTTCAAATGTGGTCAAGCAAATTTGAAAAATTATTTGGAAAACCAAGAAAAAAAAATGAGTCGTTTTCAAAACGCCACAAAGATATTGCTGCAAGTATTCAGAAAGTCGCGGAAGAAGTGTATATAAAAATTTTGAATAATTTATACTCACTTACAAAAACTGAAAACCTCTGCATTAGCGGAGGAGTGGCTTTAAATTCTCTCGCAAATGGGTTAATTTATTCACAAACTCCATTCAAAAATGTATATATTTTCGGTCCAGCTGGGGATAGCGGTGCAGCAGTTGGGACGGCCTTACATGTTTATCACATGTTTTTAAATAAAAAAGTAAAAAATAAAATAAATCATCTTTACCTAGGAAGTTCGTACCCAAATATTTATATTGAAAAATTGTTAAAGCAAAATAACTTGCAATATAAAAAATCAAACGAAAAAGATCTTGTTGAAGAAACAGCTCAATTACTTTCAAAGAATAAGATAATCGGTTGGTTTCAAGGGAAAATGGAGTTTGGGCCAAGAGCACTAGGAGCGAGGTCCATTTTAGCAAATCCTAGAAATAGAAACATGAAAGAAAAAGTAAATGCAGTAAAAATGCGAGAGCAGTTCAGGCCATTTGCCGGATCTGTGTTACAAAATAAGGTGAAGGAATTATTCGAAGTACCTAAAAAAAATCATAGTTCCCCATTTATGAATTTTGTTTTTAAAGTTAAACCAGAAGCTAGAAAAAAGATTGCAGCTATAGTTCATAAAGATAATACATGCAGAATTCAAACAGTAAATGAGAAAGATAATAAGTTGTATTATCAGCTCATAAAACGATTTTACGAACTGACGGATATTCCTTGTGTTCTTAATACAAGTTTTAATACAAAAATTGAGCCGATTGTAGAATTGCCAGAGCAGGCAATATTTGATTTTCGGAATACAAAATTGGATTGTTTAGTAATTGAAAATTTTTTAGTAAAAAAAATTAATCACAAGGAATAATCTTGGTTCTTGTTAAATAATCAAATATATTTTGCGCTATCACAACATGGCCTTTTGGGGTTGGATGGAAATCATTTGCATAATAATCCTGGTTATCTTTATATATATCTTCAAGATACATAAAATCAGTTCTTTCTTTATTCTCATCGAGAATATCACCAATAATATCGTACGGAAAATTTCCTTTATTTGGAAACGTGATGAAAATTGTCTTACCTTTATAGAAATCCATATAATCACTTATTGCTCTTTGCTGGATTTCTCGTGTTTTCTTTTCACCAAGCTCATTAAACGTTTCTTCCATTCCTCTAAACCAATTCTCATCCCTGACACCGCGCGGATAGTGAGACATCTTTTCAAACATTGTCTCATTAACTTGTATTACATCATCATCTTTAATAAGCCACAAAACCAAATCTGGATTGTATTTAATACCTTTTAATAAAAAACGTTCCACTTCCCATTGTATGTCATAACCTTGGACTCCAAGATTAATAACTTCAAATTTACTATAACCTTGACAATGCATTTCGTTTTTAAACAGATCTTCTAACTGTTCTGGCCAATTATCAGGCGTATCTACATATAATCCAAAAGTATAAGAATCACCTAGAGTAATTATTCTGTATGTTTTTTCAGGCTTTTTAAGTTCATAATTGTATCTTTCAACTAAAGTATCATCATTTATGGTGTATTTGCCATTATAAGGTCCCCAATCAGCATTTATTTGTTTAACAGTATTTGCTTTCGGTTCATAATAATACTTATACTTTGATTTCTTATTTAAGACTACGCTTTCCTTCTTAATTGGAGCAACAACCGCCTCACCTAAAACTAATTTTTTATTAAAAATTCTGAAAGTTAAAAAAACTATCACTAGACATTCTATCAAGAATATTGAAGATAAAATTAATTTGTTCATTTTGACATGATTATATTTTTAATAACCACGCAGATCAATGAATAAAAATAGTTAATATAAATTTACTTTTTTTCCCATACCATCAGACGAATATATTCAAGGAGTTTCATAATTCATCATTAATAAGTTTAGTTGAAATATATACCTTTCTTAAAGTGAAATTACAACTTTAAATTAAAAAGTTCAAAAATCGGAAATTTCAAGGTTTATTACAAGAAAACGCTTATATACTTAAATACGTATAATATAACCTGTAAAAAATGTTGAGAAATCATTCTATCCGAAGTATCCTGTATCCATCAAAATAATATCCACTAGTTTCAAAATTAATTCCTCTCCCTATCTTAATAATATTTTCGTCGTTATACATGAGATTATTACCAACCTGTTTAAGCTTCATCATGACCTTCATCTCAACATCAAAAAGATCATCATCAAAACCGATATTTCTTCCTTGTATATAGACTTGGCTTATCGGCAAAACGGATTTATCGATAATTTTGATTACTTCATCCTCGCCGTCAAAATATTTGTCGCCTATCTGTATAGCTTCATATTCACGACTATCAACAAAACGTTTATAAAGAGTTACCGTTTTATATACATATTGATTTTTCGGCGCCTTATTTGAAAGGGAAATCACTGTTCCTGATAATTGTGCATTGGCAAACTCGAAATCTATCGGAGATCCGACACTAATTGTCGATCTTTTGAATGTGTATGTGCCTCTTCGATTACTGTAATCAACGGTCAGTTTCACCGTGAGAAATGTACTGTATTGTCCGGTCTGTATGCTTTGATTTTGAGCAGGATAATATCTCACTTCCAATATTTCGGCAACCGAGCTCCCCGTAAGGCTTTTCTCTGTATCGCCTTTTTTCAAATTTTGGATCATCCACAATGGTGGATTTAGGGTGTTTGCCCACCAAAGACCTTGTGAAACTTTCACAGTTGCATAAACTTCTTCTCCTTTTGCAGTAAATAATTTGAATACAGAAACAAAGCCGACGAAAGCTACAATCGTAATGAATATCGAGATAAAATAATTATCCGCTGCGATCTTCCAGGCTCGTCTTGTAAGTTTCAATATCTTTTTCATAGAAGCCTTTTTATTATACAGCAAGCTTATAGACACATGATATTATATGGCATACTCATTTTTACATATGATACAACGATTGCTGGCTCTCGTTTTATTGATACTTAATGTACCGCTTCTTGCAGTTATATTTATATTTATAAAGCTTACTTCAAAGGGCCCGTTTCTTTTTAAACAAAGTCGCGTCGGTAAAAATAAAAAGCCTTTCACGCTTTATAAAATCCGCACCATGGTGACGGACGCTGAAATCTTAAAAAACAAATACCGCGATCGCAATCAAGCCGACGGCCCGGTTTTTAAAATCTTTGATGATCCAAGAT
>MFZZ01000004.1:35166-57448 GCA_001789555.1 Candidatus Roizmanbacteria bacterium RIFCSPHIGHO2_12_FULL_38_13 | reverse complement strand
CTTGGAGACAGTATAATTACGCATGAATCCTCCGAGTCGGAGGAGAAATTACAAGTTTAGAGGGTATGACATTTTCATTTGGGTTTGACATAAGTAGTTTAGGCACATATACCATGTAAACAAGTAGATCTCGTCATCCCGAACTCGTTTCGGGATCTCATAAAGCTTTAAAGATGCTGAAACCTGCCTGCGGCAGGCAGGCTAGTTCAGCATGACGTCGAGTTTATACTTGTTGATAAGGTATATGTGCCGTAGTTTAGGCATTGTCATCCTTATCATGTAGTACATTCTTTTGAAGGGCTTTGAGAACATGCTCAATGTTTGACTCCAAAGATTCCGAATGATCAGCTACTTTATGCAGTAATTCACGACCTTTCTTGGTTGCGATAAAGTACATCACCAGAGACCCGCCCAACAATCCAAGTGAAAATCCTGACCAAAATGGTTGTGGTTGAGGGTTATTTTTCATCTTTCTTTTTCTTTTTATATAAATCTAGTATTTTCATGATGGTTTTAAAGCCGTTTATAAAACCGGTGGCCTCGCCTATACCGTGTTTGAGACCGGTTCCTATAGCATCAAAACCATCAAGGATTTTGTTGGTCCGACCCAAAATCCGTTTTAAAGACTGCATGATGATTACAAGCTGGATTCCGACAACAGTGAGTATGATTGTTGATATTGAGAGTACTATGATTAGTAAAATTTGAATTGTATCCATATATTTATTAAACTAGACATTCCCTCTTGCTTTCATCGCCCAATAATTGTTTGCCTCAAGCAGGCTGTCAAATGTGCCGGCGTCATGCCAGGCTCCTTCGATGATACTAACTTTTAATTCTTTTTTCTCAAGGTACGTATTATTGACACTAGGATTTCCATTTATTTCCAGCTCTCCTCTAGCAGAGGGTTGCAAACTTTTGACAATATTCACTACTTTATTATCATATACATAAAAACCGACAGATGCATAGTTGCTTTTTGGGTCCCTTGGTTTCTCTTCAATAGAAATTACCTTCATGTCTTTGTCAAACTCAACCACACCATATCTTTCGGGATCTTTGACTTTTTTAACAAAATTTAATGCCCCTGACTCAAAGCTGCTGACAACCGTAGCGAAGTCAAAATCAAAAATATTATCACCCAAAATTAGCGCTACATTATCTTTGCCAATAAAATTTTCCCCTATCCTGAAAGCATCGGCGAGACCTTTTGGCTCTTCCTGGATTTCATAAGTAAATCTTGCGCCGAATTCTTTTCCAGATCCAAGTAGATTCAGAAACTGACCTGCATAATCAGGTGCGATAATAATAAGAATGTCTTCAATACCGGCTTTTGTAAGAGTCTCGATTGGATAAAAGATCATTGGTTTGTTATATACGGGAAGAAGCTGTTTAGATGTAATTTTTGTTAGAGGACGCAGGCGAGTAGCGTTTCCTCCTGCTAGAATAATACCTTTCATAAATTTATGGAAATATCAATACCTTGATGAGGAAAAGAATTGCAAAACCGATAAGGATATATTCTAACACAATCTTCATGTGCAGAGAATCTTCGATGATGTGATGATAAATTCCCCAGATAATATAAAAGGAAACGAAAGACAATAAAATGATAAACTCCAGCAATCTTTCTCCACGAAATACATTTAAACCGGTAAGAAAAACTACTCCTGCTGTAAAAAACAGCAAGTAGTCAAAAGCGTGTTTTTTTACTTCAATCTTGATATGCTTGATAAGTAATTTCATGTGATTGAACCTCGAATAATGATTAATGTTCCTATTGCGACAAAGGTGATAAACATAAAATGAATCAAGTTTTTACCTCTGACTCGGATAAGATTGAGCTTCATCGCAAAATAAAAGTCCAATATGAGTGCGATCATAAGAACAGCAAAAAATACAACATTAATATTTAGATAAGTGGCAAAGAAGGAATTGTTTGTTGGAGAGTCATCGTAGGCAAGTACTTGTGTTGCCGGTATCTTGACAACTGTTTCCGGTTCGGCCGATTGAGGAGCTTGGGCAACGGTATCTTTTGCATAAAGAGGTTTGGCAAAGATCTGGACAACAAGCGTAGTTTCTTCACCGTTTAGTACTCCGTTTACAACAGCAAAACCAACATCGGTATACTCTTTTCGAAGTAAATTTTCTCGATGGGTCGTTGATTCAAGCCAAGCATTGACTACCCCATCACTGAACACGAAGTTTTTAGCCAAATTTTCTCCAGCGTATTCATACTGATAGCCCGATCCTAAAATAAATTGCCACGGTGTCTCGCCTGTCGGTCCATAATGTGCCCAGTAGTCTTTGGCGAACATGTCGGCGGCCTTTTCTCGTGCAGCCTGTGCAAGTTCTTCATTATAGTTTAGAGTGTTGAGATGATTTTTACTCCTTTCGGAGTTGGTCAGCTCGTATAGTTTTTCAATTGTAACGTCGGTAGCGTAGCCAAGTATGTTGCTGTTTTGCCGTATGTGTTTTATACCTGCGCCAAAAAGTATCGCCAGGATGAGATAGATCGTCAGAAAGTCGTGGTGCAGAAGTTTTGCGTTGAAGTTGTTACTGTGACGAGGAACAAAAAAATGATGCAGAGTATCGATAATATGTTTCATATCAAACGGATTTTGATCAACTTGGCAAGTTGTATTTTAGTATACAGAAAACACAATAAAATTCCAATGCCATCGATCCCAATATCTCGGATTGCGCCACTTCGGGTTGGCACGAATGTCTGATGAAATTCGTCAAATGCAGCGTAGACGAGCGTTGTTGCAATTGCAATCCCGAATAAAAAGTTTTTATTTGAACCTTTTAAAGATCTATAATACGCCCGAAACAACAAGAAAAAAAGTAATGCATACTCCAAAATATGTAAAGTTTTAAATGTTACAAAATTGACCTCATAACTATCCCCGACCGAGATGCTTTGACGATTAGAAAGTATAAAGATGATCGTCATCAGTGTTACAGGTGGTAGCCAATAAAAGATAAAAAACCATAACTTCTTGGTCATATTTACCAATATACTTTATCCAAAATGAATTTTCAGAGTAAGTGAGACTATTGAACAAACGGAGTAAAACATAGACAGCAGTGTCAGGTGGGGCAAGGGCGATTTTTTCCTTTTATGCTCATATAATTTAACATCTTTTCCGAGTACTTTACCGTCCTTCTGATTTTTTTCAATTTGACTTGCAGTTTTATTTAGTTTTTTTTGAGAGCTTGACACGTGCATTATTTTCTTGGTTGGGGTTTTCGTTGGGACTCTTGTAGTAGTTGGTGTAACAGTTGGCGAAGTTTCGGGATCATCTGTATCATCAGCGGTTGTTTCATCGATGTCAATACAGTTTCCGTTTGGAGTAGATTTAGTCGGATCTTGTAAACATACATCATTATTTGAAAGATCATTTCGTCCAAAACTTTGATCAATTTGAGCCTCCTCGTAAGTAATTGAGTCCTTCACATTTTCATTTGGGTCTAATAGCCGCACACTATCTCCTGAATTATTAAAAATTGCCGAAGTAAAATCGATGGCGACAAACTGTTTTGCCGGAATGTTGACCGAAATTTTTTTAGGTGATGAGCCGCCATTCGCACTGTCGTCAATATACCAATCCACAAGATCAACCTCAAAATCATTGTTGTTGTACAACTCAACCCATTCCGGATTACCCGGACTTGGAGCGGCCATGATTTCCGAAATAAAAATATTGTTGTATGAAGAAGTTTGCGAAGTTGGGGTCGGTGTCAGAGTAGGTTGTAAACTTGGTGTGAGTGTCGGAGTCGGTGTAAAGGTTGGTTCTTCATCATAAATTTCAAAATGAATATCATCGAATATAGCGGCTCCATTTGACGTCAGTAAACGCAATTTTGCAGAATGTGCGGCGGATGGTGAAGTCGGAAAAAACTCAAGCAGTTGCCAATCGGTTTCGTCGGAAAGCATAGGCGAGTCGTGTGTCGTGATCTGCGACCCCGTCCCGTCAAGCGAACTATACCAGGCAACGCGGATAAACGCCTTTGTTGCCGATGGGTCGCCAACATGGACAAACCCAGTAATCTTATACCTCTGATCGGGCACGATGTCTTGAATAATTTGTTCGACACCATAAGATGTATTACTTGAGTTCGTGATCATTGCAGATTTTATGCCTTCTTTGACAGGAGCACTGATGATGTCGAGACTCACATTCGAACTGTTTGTTTTCCAGTATTCTTGTAATTCTTCAAAACCACCATTTTGAATTAAGTTTTCTGCGGCTGAAATTTTTGGAGAGAAAATGAATAAAAATGCTGCAAAAAAGATAATCAGCAAAAGTATTTTTCTTAACATATTATGTTATATAATTACATATTAAGAATAAAAAAAAGAAGATATTTTGTCAACAGTATTTAATAATTGACATGGAGATAGAACGTCGAGATATTGGAATCATTATGCACCACCTTAACATAAGGTAAAGCACATCCATTAAAGCCAGAATAAGAACCGTGATATAACTTACCATCAGCAACTGCTTGGACACCGGAACTTGTACCAGTGATATCAATACCATTGTGAAATCGATACCAACCATATGCACGTACAAACCATGTTTCCCCGTACCCTTGATGCAGTTCAATAGTTGGGGGAAGGGGCCAGTCCCAAGATCCTGAAGGATTAAACGGATCGCCATTTGAATCATTGACACTATCAACCTGTTTTAGTTTGGTAAATGGATCGACAACATTATCGCCTTCTTTAACAATAAAATGTAAGTGCTCTCCTGAAGAATTGCATGACGGACCTGAAATAAGTGATGCAATTGTATCTCCTTTAGTAACATTTCGAATATAAGTTTCTGTACCTACTCCGGCAACGATTTGCTGGATGGCTGCGTATTCGGCTTTGGCCCTTTCAAGAAGTTGCTGATAAGTTTTTTCATCACTTTGAGTTCTTTCAAGAAGATCTCTTTTTGCCTCTTGCTGATTAGTCAGATCTTCTTCTTGGACAACAAGCGTTTTATGTAGTGAATCAAGCTCTTCTTTTTTCTTTTCGCGGAGCTCCTTTTGTTCTTCATAATTTGATTTTGCTTCCTGGACCTCTAGTAGTACTTTTTTATTACTCTCGCGTGCAACTTCGTAGTATTTAAGTTTATTTACAATGTCCGACGCCGATTTTGAGTCAAACACGATGTCGATGACCGAGGCTTTTCGATTTTTATAACTTGCAGTGATGCGCTCGATCATGGTTTTGGAAAGCTCATCAAGCGACACATCTAGATCACCTATCCAATCATCAAGTTTTCCTATCTCAAACTCGGTTTTCTCGATTTTAGCGTTGGTTTCCTGTACGCGAAGACCGGTCAGATATATTTGCGTATCCATGTATTGGATCTGTGAAGACAACGTGTCTTTTTGATTGCGAAGCTCGGAGAGTTTTTTTTCGAACTCGTCTATTTTTTTTTGCAGATCTCCTTTGGCTTGCGAATCCGATTGATCAGTAGACTGCTCTTCCGTCTGATCTTCCGGCTGTTCTTGGGCGTAGCTTACAAAAAAACTGCCAGTAAAAATAGTTAATGCGATTATGAAAGCAATAAAAAATGAAAAAAGTTTTTTTGCCATTAGTTCATTGTAACAGAGATTACAGATAGCGATTGGTCGCGGAGAGGCTGGCGACGAGAGAGATAATGAGTCCAAACAGAGTCGTTAAACCAAATGTGACTACGATAAACATGAGATTGAACGGCCAAACTTGCAAAGACATATTTAACATATTGACTGACAGCTTGGGTAGTCCGGACAAAAAAATACTCAAAAAAGAGTTAAGTGAAAGTAATATTACCGCGATGCTTGAATTTGCGCAGATGCTGGCAATAATCCCGAGGAAAACACTTTCGGCGATAAAGGGCTTTCTGATATAAAAATTGGTGGCGCCAAGTAATCGTTGAAGAGCAATATCCTCTTTTTTCAAAGCCGTTTTAAATGAAGTTGTTGTCGCCATGACAATAATCGACATGATCAGAAGATATGCAAAAAATACGAGTATCGTTCGTCTGATATTTCTGGTGAGATTTAATAAATTTTGAACAATATCTTTTTGAAACTCGACCTCATCTACACCGGGCTGGTTTTTCAAAAATTCGGCAAGCTCGGGTAGAAATTCTGGGCTTTTCGCGTCGATCTCAAGTGAAGCGGGCAAAATGTCGGGTGAAGTCATTTCAAGCAGCACAGGATCGTCTTTCGTAAACTCTTTATAAATATTGTAGGCTTCTTTTTTGGAAACGTATTTTATGTTTTCGGTTTTTCCTGTTGTTTCAAGTTTTTTTTGGACGGCACGAACTTCTTCATCTTCAGCTTTGATTTGGAAGTACACAATGATGCGCGGTCTCGTTTCGACATATGAAAGCAAGCCTTGGATAAAGCTCAAAGATATAAAAAGAATACCCGATAAAAGTAGTGTAAAAAAAAGCACAAGGAAAGCTGCCGAGGTTTGATATGGTGTCCGTCTAAGTGAAGTCAATATGTCTTTCATAGTTCGTATTTTCCTTTCCTTTGATCTTTGACGATCGCGCCATTTTTAACTACAATCACCCGCCTTTGCATGCTGTTGACGATATCGGTATTGTGTGTAGCGAATAAAATCGTTCTTTTTTTCTCAAGTTTTTTAAATATTTTCATGACGTCCCAGGTGGTTTTGGGATCCAGATTGCCGGTGGGCTCATCTGCCAGTAGTATCGATCTTTCACCAACAATTGCGCGAGCTATAGCAACCCGTTGTAACTCACCTGCGGAAAGCTGTGACGGGAACATAAAAATCTTATCCTCGATTCCGGTAAGTTCGAGCGCCTCGACAACCTGACTTTTGATTTCCGAAGCCGCGTATCCCTTGATCCGCATACTTAAGGCTACATTTTCATAGACGTTTTTATCATTCAAGACGCGAAAATCCTGAAAAACTATTCCGATTTTTTGTCGAAGCGTAGTCAGGTCGTGAAATTTTTTACTGCTGATCTCCTCATTGTCCAGCGTCACTTGTCCGGAGGCAGGTGTGATCTCACGAAGCAGTAGTCGAAGAATAGTGGTTTTGCCAGCTCCAGAGGGTCCGACCAAGTATACAAACTCGTTGTCCGCAATCTCGAAACTGACATCATTTAATGCCAAATTTCCGTATGGATACTTTACTGTGACGTTTTGAAAAATGATCATTTTGTTTTAAACTTTCACTTGTAACACGAAAATTTGTTCGCTAACAAGCAAAGTTGTCTTTTTAATTTATAAAGTCGGTAGTGGCAAGTTGCGGTGTTATCTCACAAATTTTGTGTTACATCGCTCAAAATATTACTTAATATTTATCGAGATTATTTTACGACCTCGATATATCCGACGTCCATAAGCCAGCCTGCTTTTTCGGCAGCAAAAGTTTGCCCCCAAACCTTCACTTTTTTTCCCAAAAAGGTCGATAGGTCGACTGCGGTTGAAGTGAGATAGACGTTTTGTGATTTGCCGCCCGGGCGCTCTAGATGATAGCTTCCCTCGCCTTCGATGCCGCCTTCTTTCAAGACACCTTCTGCATTGTCGGGGAAAGTTTTTTTATCAAGTACGCCAGCAGACTCTTTGCCGGAACCCGAGTTATCTTTTTTATTAGATGCAGTTAACCCTCCCAGGCCAGATCCGCCAGCGACCATATTGATGATGTAACCGCTGCCAATTCCAAGGATGACAGCACCGGCGACAAAGATCGCTACCATTTTGGTTGTAATCATCTGCCCATTCTTTATAGCGGCGGGTTTAGCCTCTGGTAATTTTTCTTCAAGATCATGAATCTTACTTTTATTTTTTTGTTCCATAGACTTCCAGCATACCATATACTTAAAAACAAAAGCAAGGGAGAAGGAGTGCTATTTTGTAGTATCGGGTCGTTTGATATATGCTTCGATAAATGCGTCAAGATCGCCGTTGAGAACGTGTTCAACCTGACTTTCCTCATGATCGGTGCGCAGGTCCTTTATCAGTTTATACGGATGAAGGACATATGACCTGATTTGTCTGCCCCAGGAGGCCATTTTATCTTTTTTAAATGAGGCAATTTCTTTGTTCTTTTTTTCCTCTTCAAGAACCCAAAGTTGAGCCCGAAGAAGTTTCAGAGCATTTTCACGGTTTTGCATTTGTGAACGTTCTTGCTGGCATGTTACCGTGATTCCTGAAGGTTTGTGAATGATGCGGACCGCTGTTGCGACTTTATTTACATTTTGACCACCGTGTCCGCCCGCACGGAAAAACTGAAGTTCGATATCTTCGTCTTTAATTTGTACGGCGTTATCCTCGACCATCGGTAGCACTTCGACCAGAGAAAATGATGTTTGTCGCAATTTATCGGCATTAAACGGGGATTGTCGTACTAATCTATGCACTCCGGCTTCCGCTTTTAAATATCCGTAAGTAAAGTTGCCATAAACATTCAGAATTACACTTTTAATACCTGCCTCTTCCCCTGCCACACGGTCAATTTCCTCCCATTTCCAGCCCTTTTTTTCAAAATAACGCGTATACATACGAAATAACATTTCAGTCCAGTCCATGGCTTCGGTACCACCTTGGCCGGCGTGAATTGCAAATATTGCGTCTCCTTTATCGTAAGTTCCTGATAAAAATAAATGGATTTCGTAAGATGTTATTAGTTTTTCTGCCTCCTTAAGTTCATTTTCCTGCAGCAGTAACTCCATCATCTCAAGGTCTTCAATTTCTTTTTTCATCGCATTTATGCGTTTCATGACATTTGCTGCTTCTTTACTGTCTTTCCAAAAATCAGCATCATATGTGCGCGCCTCAAGATTGGCAATTTCTGTTTTTATTGAGCCAGGATTTATCTTGGATTTGATTTGCTCAAACTTTTCCGAAAGTTGCTGTTTATGGTCATCCATAGCTTTATATCATACCATTTATAGTAGTTAGTAGCTAGTAGTAAGTAGTTATGTAAGAGTTCACAAATCTTGACAAAACTGTATCATAACATGTCAATTAATTATTTTGTGTCATCCCCGTGAAGACGGGGATCCAGTCGATTAATACCACATAAAAGTATATTTAGTCTGGATTCCCTCCTTCCTGCCTGCCGGCAGGCACGGCGAGGGAATGACAACCTGTGTCAAAGACCGTAAACTCTCACAAATTGTTACAAGTGTTGACAAAGTTACAATAGTTGTAATAAAATAGGTTCGATCTTCTATATAAATTATAAATTTAAAAAAAAAGAGAAGTATATGAATCAAATATTACCTTTAAAAGAAGTTCGAGAACAACTGTCTGATCTTGTTTCCAAAGTAGCGTACGCAGACCAAAAAGTTGTCATTACTAAATTTGGTAAGCCGGTAGCTGCTATTGTGACGTTCAATGATTACGAAAAACTGATCAACCCAACAAAACGCTTTTCAAAAAATGAGTGGGAAAAAGGTTTTACTCTTATGGATAAAGCTCGAGCAAACACGAGTAAATACCCTAAGCAAGAAGTGGAACAAGCAATAAAGAAAGCTATTAATGAAGTTAGACAATCAAAACGTGTTAAGAGCCGTTCTTGATACTAATGTATTTGTTTCAGGGGGCACCATAAGCGAGGGTGCCCCATCTCAAGTTATTAACCACTGGAGAAACAACGACTTTGTAATGATCGCTTCACAAGATCTTATTAAAGAATATGAGGAAGTTCTTCTTAGACCATATGTAATGAAATATACAGGCTTAAGTATTCAGGAAACAAAACACTATGTCGATGAAGTTATACATAGAGCATATATTACCAGTGGCACACTGACATTAAATATTTTGAAAGATGACCCAGATGATAACATTGTGCTTGCATGTGCAGATGAAGGGAAAGCAACTCATCTCGTGACTGGAAATAAAAAACATTTTCCATTTTTAGATTACAAAGGCATACAAATTGTCTCTCCACATAAATTTTTATTTCAGTTAGAAGAAAAATAGTTAAAACCTTTTACTATACGGCTTTAAAAACTTCAATCCATCCACTTTCAATAAAACCCATTTTTTTATACCATACAAAAGAATTCAGATGTGGATTTGTGAGGAGTCGGATATTAATAAATTTATTATCTTTAGCATATTTTTTTGCAGTTTCCCTAGACAATTTTTCACCGACTGATTTGAAAGTTTCATAGAAAATGTTAATAACATTACTAAGATCGGACGGTTCCATTTTGCGAATATATAGATCTATATGTTATTTGAGTAAATATAAATTTGGACACACTTTTTTTAACTCGGGATTAGGATTAATGACCAGAGCTTTAACACATATTTCTTTTGCTTTTTCGATTTCACCTCTTTCTATATATTTAAGCATTAACATTATATGAAATTTCTGATGTCTAGGAAATTTTTTCACCGCCTGCTCTAAAAACCTGATCAACTCCTCTGCCGATTCATTTTCTTTCAAAAAAAGCGCAAGGTTTTCATTGACGATTTGATTATCATTGATCTCGATGCTTTTTAAAAAATATTCTTTTGTTTTTTGTTTATCACCTTTTAAATTGGCACTGAAGCCTAAATTGTTCATTGCCTCCCAATAGTTAGGATCGAGCTCTAAAGCCTTTTTAAAATAAATTTCTGCTTCGTTATATTTTTTTTCATTTAAAAGCACCAAACCATAATTGTTAAAAATAAATGGATTTTGGGTATCAAATTGAGCAGCATATGAAAATAATGTCTTATCGTTTGCCCAGGTGCTATTTTGAAATATCGTTCTAATAGATAAAATTACTATTAACAGAGATGTGACGATCAAAACAGCGGTTTTTATCAATCTATTTCCAGATTTAAATTGAATAAAAAAAACTCCCATTACTCCAAGCAGTCCAACTATTGGAAAATAAAACCATCGATCAGCTACTGTCATATTAAGAGGGAGGATCTGGATATGAAGCCCCAGTCCTAGCAATAGCCAAATATAAAAGAATAAGAATACTTTAAATGTTGCATTTTTTTTGCGAAAAAGATAAATACCAAATAGAGCAAGGCCAATAAAAACTAATGCAACCTTTATTAATGGATAGTAAAAATTGTTAAAATTGATATTTTCCACTATCCATTGCTGACCAATAATCAAGTTTTTTGGGAAAAAAAATGTTTCTATATAGAAAGATATTATTTTAGGAATATTAATTAACCTTTCTGACAAACTTAGTCTTGCGATTGGAAAATTTGGAGCAGTGGCTACATACAAGCGAGCCAACACAAACCGAAAAAAGAGATAGATCAACAATATGCCTGAAGTTGATAGTATATGAGTAATTAATTTTTTTCTGTGGAAAAGTATCTTGAATAAGAAAAACACAACTAAAAATAATATCGCGGATTCTTTAGCAAAAAGAGACAATAGTAAACTGGTATAAATTAAAATTAAAGTTTTCCAGTTTTCTTTTAAACTTATTGTAAGGACTAAAGCCAGAAGTCCAAAAAAAGTAAAGTAAGCTTCACTAGTGAGAAATGCTACGGCTTCTACATTAATTGGATGTACTAAAAAAATTACAGATAAGATATATGCGGTAATAAGATGTTTTAGAAGTTTTTTAAAAATATAAAAGATTAGGAAAGAATTAAAAACATGTAAAATTATTTGTACGAAATGAAATAAAAACGGTGAGGCACCAAAAATTGTATATTGTATTATTAAAAAGAAAGTAGTAAGTGGCCGATAAAGAGGAATTGAGCCACCACTTTGTGATTGGCTGTCAATGAAGAATGAGGGGACATCTCTGATTTGAAGATGACTTAATAATTTTATGATTTCACGGTCATCCCAGACAAAGTCATTAAATAAAGTGTTGCCATAAATCAGAATTCCAATAAAAAAAAGAGAAAAAAATATTGTAGTTTTATTAGTAAACATACTTTACCAACTTTATTTGAAGTCAGTTCCGACGATGATGACAATTTCCGAAGCTTCATCTTCATCAAGATCCTCAAATTCGGGTTTTGCGACTTGAGAAGCGATGTCTTTTTCGATAAGAGGTCGCAGCTCGTCAACTCGATTTGCTTTAATTTGTACAACAGTTTTTTCATAATCGAAAGCGTCGGCATTTTCGGTCAGAATTTCTTCATATCCGACGCCATTCAAAAACTCCTTCACATCAGATGCCTTGCCGGGAATACCTGAACCGTTCAACACTTTTATGCGAATTGCGGCACGATCGATTTCCGGTGTAGGAGTTGGTGTTGGCGGAGCAGAAGTTGGTGAAGGTTCGGGTGTCGGAGTAGCGTTTTTAAATAGTGCTGGCATCGAGAACGCTGGTAGTTTTAGAGACGATAGATTAAAGTTAAAACCCGTCCTAGATAGAAAATAAAGCCCGATAAAAGTGATGACAAAAGAGACTGTAAAAAGCACAATTCCCTTCCATGGCAGTTTTTTTGCTGTCATTTCAGTTGCCGAATGTACAATTGCGGCCGAAGTCTGTCTTTTCGACTTCACTACTGAAAACTGTTTATTTTCAAGTGAAAAAATAAAGGCCCCAAAAAGCACATCGTGTTCAAGTACAGGTATCTCTGCCTTCTCGTGTTGAAGTAGTTTCAGATAGTCATTATAAAAATGAGGGATTATCCTAAACAACGGGTTGGTCCAGACTCCAACGTCTTTTGTAAAAGTATCCTGGCGAACCTTTTCCGCCTTTGAACCGGAAAGAATAAGTCGATTGAGCTTGATGTTTTTTGCTTCATATTCGGATGCTTTTTGCTGTAATACTTTTTCGATCTTATCACCCGATGATAATGTATATGCCCATCGATCTGTTTCTAGAAGACCGTATGAATCGTAAACATAGCCGTTAAGTGACGATTCATCATAAGAAACAAACCAGATGGTTTCTTTTTTATTGGCTCGAAGGGTTTTTTCAAAAAGTTTGTAGTAGGCAAGTGATTCTGGGATGATCGACTGTAATTTGAGTTCGAGAAGCGTAAACGGCTGTGCAATTGACTCGAAGGTATCTTTTTTCACTCCGTAAAAAATAATTTTTTTCTTACCCTCACTTTCCTGAATAAAATAGCTATAATAACAGTCCTCGGCACTTATATTGAGCTCGGTGCGAATTTTTTCCTTGACATACGAGTCAATCACGGTCGGGGTGATGTCAACCGGCATATCGGCTGTAAAAAAGACGAACAAGGATTGGGGTGCAATTAGGGTAACATCGTGATCTTTTAAAGGTGTCTCGGGGATAAGCTCTAGAGTTTTTTTAACAGCAGAATTTATAACATCGATATTTTTCGGCAAGCCATTTTCAAGCAAGTCAGTATCAAAGGTTTTTTTGTAAAATGCGGCCTCATAAGACCCAAGCAGACTTTTTTTTAAGTGCATCAGTTTAATCTGATGCGTGTCTAGGTATATATATAGCATTAGAACAATTATAATAAAAAAGAGAGCTAGAAAGCAAGAGGGTACAACAGATAAGTTTTAATCTATCATGGAAAATCAAATTGAAGAAATCAAGCAGAAGATCGACATTGTTGAGTTTATAGGTCAGTATGTTGAGCTAAAAAGGTCGGGCAGAAACTTCAAGGCACTCTGTCCTTTCCACTCGGAAAAATCTCCTTCCTTCGTAGTTTCGCCAGATCGTCAGATATGGCACTGTTTTGGATCTTGCGGGGTGGGTGGCGACGTGATCGCCTTCATCATGAAGTTTGACAATTTGAGTTTTATCGAAGCATTACGCGAGCTTGCAGATAGGGTCGGGATAAAATTGAGAGACTCTGTAGTGGATGACGAGGTCGGAAAAAATCGCGAAAAAATATATGCCATCAATCATCTAGCTTCAAGATATTATAGTTACATTCTGCAAAACACAGAGTTTGGACTAAAGGCATTAGCCTACCTTGAGAATCGCGGCATAAATATAAAGATCATCGAAAAATTTGAGCTAGGATATGCGCCGTCTTCATGGGACTCGCTCATACATTTTTTACTCAAAAAAAAATATACCAAGCAGGACCTCATTGATGCCGGGTTAGTGGTAGCTTCCTCCGGTCGAATTTATGACAGGTTCAGAAACAGGATCGTTTTTCCGATAAAAAATATCAAAGGAAATGTCATCGGCTTTTCGGGTCGATTGCTTGACGGCAAAGAAAAGATGGCAAAATACATAAATACTCCGGAAACCAAGGTTTATCACAAACGCGAAAGTCTCTACGGCATTCATCTTGCCCGCGATGCTATCCGCCGCGAAAACAATGTTTATGTTGTTGAGGGCGAGTTTGATCTCATCAGTCCCTATGCGATCGGCATAGAAAACGTGGTCGCGATTAAAGGCTCATCGTTAACATATGAACAGCTTGGAGTACTCAAGCGTTACACTGAAAGGATCACATTAGCGCTTGATACAGATGAAGCAGGTATTGAGGCGATAAAGCGTGGTACCCGAGAAGCGGAGTCATATGACTTTGATATTCGCGTTGTTCAGTTTACTAGTGGAAAAGATCCTGATGAGGCGTCTAGAAGTGACTTTTTGGCATTCAAACATGATTTAAAATCGGCGATACCGCTTTACGATTTTCTGTTTGAAATTACCAAAAAAAAGTATCCTGATGACACCCCTTTTGAAAAGAAAAAAATGGGTGACGAATATGTGCAGTATCTCAAACAGATCAAAAATCCGATTGTCAAGGCGCATTATGTTAAAAAAATTGCGGCGGCGCTTGATATAAGCGTTTTGACCGTGGAAAGACTTGTCGCCAGATCCAAAATAAGAAAAAAGCAGTCATTTATAAAAAAACATAAACAACTTGAAAGCAGGCTGGACATGATTCAGAAGTATTTTTTAAGTTACATATTTCAGCATAAATCGCGCTCAAAATTGATATCTGTTTTAATCCCGATCATTACCGCGGAAGATTTTTCCATCCCATCACTCCAAAAGATCTTAAAAAATTTTTATGAGTTCTTTCAGTCTGATTCGACACAGGATTTTAATGCTTTTATAAGCTCGCTTCCGCACGAACTTGCCGAGGTTGCGGATGAGCTTTATCTTTTTGCATCAGGGATAGATGAGTTTGAAAAAGAGACTATCTGGGACATTGTTTATGAGTTAAAACAACAAAGTCTGCGTACAAAGATAGCCGATCTATCAAGGAGTGGTGAGAAGGACAATGAAGAGAAAATTAAGAGATATCATGATGCTTTGAGAAAACTGGATAAAAAAGAAATAGAAAAAATGTTGAGAACAGTGTAAAATGTAACCCAAAAACTATGTTAAACCGGATGCCAAAAAATATCAAAGAATTGTTAAAACAAGGACAAGATGACGGCTTTCTCGTGCAAGACGATATTTTACTTGTTTACCCTGAACCTGAAAAACACGTTGACGCCATAGACAACTTTTTTGATCTTGCATTTAAAAAGGGAATAGATATTTTTGAAACCATATCAACAAGAGACGAATCTGACGTTAACAAGTCGGCAGAAGAGATAGAAAAAGAACTGGAAAAATTGGTAGGTGGGAAACACGGTGAGTCTCTTGACCCTATAAAGAAGTATTTAAAAGAAATTGGCCGAACCCCCCTTCTGTCATTTGAACAGGAGATAGACCTTGCTAAACGAAATGAAAAAGGTGATAAAAGCGCCAAAGAAAGACTTATCAAATCCAATCTGCGACTGGTGGTTTCAATCGCAAAAAAATATCTTGGTCGCAGGCTTTCTTTCCTTGATCTTATTCAGGAAGGAAATAAGGGTCTGATTCGCGGAGTCGAAAAATACGACTGGAGACGTGGATTTAAGTTCTCAACATATGCCACTTGGTGGATCCGACAAGCGATCACACGTGCAATTGCCGATCAGTCCCGAACTATTCGTATCCCGGTCCATATGGTCGATCAGATAAACAGGTTTTACAAAACTCAACGAAAATTGATGCAGCAGCATGGCAAGGATCCGGATGTTAAAGAAATTGCCAAAGATATGCAGATCACAGTTGATGAAGCCGAGAACCTGATGCGTATTTCCCAGCAGCCAAAATCGCTTTCTACTCCGGTAGGTGACGACAAAGAGGCGACTCTAGAACAGTTTATCGCCGATAAATCCAAACCAAATCTTTATGATGTTGTCTCGCAGGAGCTTTTGAAAGACGCGATCGGCGAGGTACTCGAGACTCTTTCTCCACGTGAAAAGAGAGTCTTGCTGATGAGGTTTGGACTTGAGGACGGTAAACCGAAAACTCTTGAAGAGGTAGGTAAGGAATTCAAAGTGACTCGTGAACGCATCCGACAAATTGAGGCCAAAGCGATACGCAAGCTGAAACATCCGACTCGGGCTCGTAAACTGCGGGATTTTTTGGATTGAATTTACATTACCAAATACAACGCGAAGGTATAGAAGGTATGAATGAGAATAGGGATAATAAGGTTTTTCCGCTGTAAGTAGATTAGCGAGATCCCGAAACTCATAAGTAAATCTGTGGCCATGACTTGAATGAGTGTTATTCCAAAAATATCTTTGTTTGTAAAAAGTATCGGAATATGCAGTACGAAAAAAAGAAAGCTGGCAAAAAAGATGGCGCCGATGATATTTTTTGATTCTTCGTACAGTCTTTTAAGTACAAAACCACGTGAAAGAATTTCCTCGGACATACTTGTTGCAAGAGCTATAAAAAACAAACCGCCGATCACTGACATTGAAGGCAGATTTATGGCTTTACTTGTCCCGAAAGTGAATAGGCTCATGCCCAACACCGCGATACCAAGGCTTAGTCCCAATATAAAATCAGGAAGCGAACGCTTCAGATCAAGTCCTTTGAAAAATCCTCGTGTTTCATATCGGGAAATATAATAGGCAACAGGCAATATAAAGACGAGAGGCTTGGCGATAAGTTCGTCAAACCAAAGCGGCAGATCGGTTTTTACAAAGGCTCTGTAAACGCTCCAGATGATGACCACGATCGCCCAGGCGTTGAGCATGCGTTGGGTTGGGGAGACGTCTTTTTTCGTCATGGTTTAATATTACTCATAAATATTAAATATTTCATGTTCATTATAATTGACCGTTTCGAGTTTTTTTCTTGAACCGCCCAACTCATCTTCTTTTGAGGTTGTTATATACAAGGACAACTTGTTTTCATCATTGTTTTGTAGAGAGAATGTGAACTTATCAAACTTCTCTACCTGACCAAAGCCGTATTCGTCTGGAGCAGAAAGGCTCGCCTGTTTTTGATAATCGGCTGGCGGATATTTCAAATAAAAAAGCATAAATATGTACGGCTGCCCCAGTTTTTTGGTTATGTAATATTTATCTGTCTTGTCATAAGTCTGCTGAACGTATTTACCAAGTTCTTTATAACCACACTGCCAGGCTGAAATTACATCCGGTTTTTTTGGATAATGGAAAAAGTAATAATCCCATGAAAAATATTGAAAAAATACATAAAACATCACGATTATCATTATCAAAGACAATCTAAATAATTTTCCGTTAATTTCTTGAATAAAGTTATAGCCGCCATAAGCTGAAAGTAACAAGATCGGAATAATCATCAGGTATGATCTTGTAATCGAATAATCTTGCCAGGAAAGTGCCGCACTGATTGGAGCCATCAGCAAAAACGAAGTGATTAAAAAACGAACTTTTTCATTGTTTTTAAATAGAAAATAAAGTCCGATAAAAAATAAAATGTATTCAATAGGCGTGATAGGAGAAATACCATCAAATCCAAAACGGTCATTTGTGTCCCCATGTATTACCAGAAATTCGGGTGAAAAATAGGTGAGATATTTATTTGTCAGCACCAGGACAGACTCCGTAAGTTTGTTGTGAAGCAAGCGGATGTCATGCTCGCGGCGCAGCTCCTCGATTTTTAAAGTAAAGCCCGTATTTGAGGTAAATAGTAGATTTCCGACTCTGTTTGTCGGCTGGGAAATTTCCGTCCACAAAAAAAAGAAAACCGGAACTAAAAATATCAAAATCGATTTTGTAATCGTATTGCGTTTGAGACCTTTTGATTTCAGGAGGATAAACAGAAGCACAATAAATGAATAAATACTAATAGTTTTTCCGATGTGGTAGGTAAAGAGACCGATCAAATTTATTAAGGAAATTAGGATGACATATTTCCATTTGAACTCTTTTTGTAACTTTGCAAAAAAGATTAACAGCCCTGATGCAAGCAAAAGTATGATTATGTTTTCATGAATATGGCGCGACATGATCTGCACCCAAGGACTAACTGCGGCAAGAAAAGCGGCAATATATCCTATCTGTTTATTTTTAAAAAATTCAATTGACATCCAGTAAAAGAGCAGTGGCGCCAGTGCTCCTATGATGATGAAGGGGAGTCGCGATGTCAGTTCATTGAGACCAAAAATCCCGACAAACGGTACGATTGTGTAGATCGTAACCGGCAGCTTGTTTTCACCAAACGCTTTAAATCGATTGGGCATGAAAGCGCCGTATTCATCTTTGCCTGTTTTTGCGATAGAGTAGCCGTTGTAGGCAAACGATGCTTCATCCGAATTGAAACAGGGAAATCCAAAGTTATAAATATGTAATCCTATAGCTATGATTACACAGATCACAAGAAATATCCTCGGATTATTAAGTAAAAATTTTAAGTATTTCATCGTCGCTTCGAACTTGTGGTACAGATTTACGTTTTTTCATGATTAACTCTAGTTTTGAAATCGCACTCAAAAATCCTTTCCATATTTCGAACCTGCCCTTAAATAGCGATGTTAATAAGTATAGTTTGAGAAATAAGATATGTGAGAATATTTTGCCTCCGTCATGAATATTTTTCCAGATAAAAATCAGTTGATTTCGAAAAGCGATTGAACTAACTTTATTCTTATCAAAAAAACTACCGATCGTTGTCTCGTGATGATGTTCTACTATAACCTCCGGATCAAACAGGATTGTGTATCCAGTTTTCCAGGCACGATATGAAAGATCGATGTCTTCCCAGTAAAATGGGCTAAAAAGTTCGTCAAAACCATTCAGACTGTCAAATTTTTTTTTATCGATAAGACAGGAGCCTCCTTCGGCCCAGCCATTTTGTCCAAACTTCAGGTCTTTTGCATAGTCGTGCTGAAAGAAACCGTTATGAAAGTAAATCCTGTTTTTACCTACAGTTCGTGCATTTTTTTCTTTTTGAGCAAAACTTACGGCAAAAACATTTTTTTCTGCAAAATGTTTGATTGCCTTTCCATAACTTTTATCAAGAAGTTTTACATCGGAATTGATAAGCATGACCAGTGGAGTTTTGACCATTTTTACACCGGCATTCACTGCTCCGGCGAAACCCAGATTTTTTTTATTTTCGATAAGTTTGATTACGGGAAAAGCAGACAGCTCATTTTTTATCGATTTTTCAGGATCATCGTTGACAACGATTATTTCACATCCGGACAGATGTGGTAAATTGTGCTTTAGATTGGCTATAAATTCTTCCGTTTTTTTATAAACCGGAATTACAACTGATATCTTCATTTTGTTAAAATAACTTCGGCAACGCGTTTAGTAAACACTTCATAGGAAAAGTTGCTTTTTATAAAATCATGAGCGCTGCTTCGGATAATATTTTGTTTTTTTATGTTTTTTTCACAGTTTATCATTGTTCTCATCAGCTCATCTTTTGTTGTAAATAAGTAGCCATTTTGTCCGTGTGTTACCAGTTCCGGTATTCCGCCTGCGCTATATCCGCAAACGATCCCACCTGCCGCCATAGCTTCAAGTGGAGTGATCCCCAAATGCTCTGCTTTTTCAGGATGTTTTTGGGTATCGGCATCTATCCCCGTCATATGCCAATAGTATGAGGTGTCACGATATAACGATAGCAGTCTTTCGTAGGAACAGTTGGGGTAAAACAATATTGAGTTGTTTCCGGATGCTAAATTTTTTAATTCATTAAAATAATCCCTATCTACAGATAAAACGCGTCCTGCAATAATAAGTTTATATTTTTTAAATTCAGAATGCTTTTCTTGAAGCTCGGAAAACCATTGTATGGCAACATCATGCCGCTTGGCGTGAAGGTGTCGAAAGAATCGGCCAACCGAAAGAATGATCGGCTTTTTTGTGAACGATTGATCATACTGCATAAAATCATTTTCGATATAAGGATAAATTAGTTTTGAATCAATACCCCATTTTTTTATCCATCCCTGGGTATATTTTGAAATTGCGATATAAATATTGTTCCATGTTTTCATTCGATTTATTAAACTTTGCCTGTAAAGTGACTGTTCTGGAACCATGCAATAAATGTAGGTTTTTTTAGCTGTTGAATAAAAATAACTTCCGTCAGTAACATAGAAAAATTTGTCATAACGACTCAATATTCGCGCTTTTTCAATGGGTGAACTTCGGTGTTTAAATATATTTCTTGTGAATTTTACTTCAGAAGCAAAAGAAATGTTTAAGGAATTTTTGATCTGCTGACGCATGTCTGAATCCCAAAATATCTCAAGTGCAAAACCATTCTCACAAAGTACCTTCATTATAGAAAGTATGAGGCGCTCGCCGCCACCCAAAATATCAAGATATGGATCATAAAGACCGGCTATTTTTCTTTTCATAGAGATATAAATAGGTAATCGTTTTTGAGTAGGCTTGGTAGAAACTCTCGATGACACCTAAAGGACCATCCAGAAAACCCATCTTTGCAATCAGACGTCGATATAACTCGCCCAAGAATTTTCTAAAAAAAGTCGGCGTTTTTACAGATCTGTTGGCTTTGTAAAGTAAATCGGACTCGATGTTTTCAAAAATTGTTGTCTTGTCAACCATTCGCTCAAGATTTCCGTGAAAATAGTGTTTGATCGGATTTTGGAGATATGCCATTTCTCCTTCAATTTTCGGAGTTGAGTGTATATCCTTTGGCCAAGCTTTAAAATATTTGGTATTGATTAATCTTATTTGCTGATCTGGCCACCAACCTCCGTGACGCAGCCATTTAGTTTTACCAAAAATATTTTTTCTGGAAATTTTATAATGAGTAGGAATATTTCCGTCATCCCGAACTTGCTCGCCTCGCTGCGAAGCGGGTTTCGGGATCTTATTATCTTGATGCTGAAACGAGTTCAGCATGACGATTGATTGAATTTCTTCCGCTAATTTTTCTGTAATCCGTTCATCGGCATCAAGTAAAAACACCCATTCAGTTTTGGCTTTTTTTATACCAAATTCACGTGACGGTTCAACATAATGTGAAAAAGGGAAACTGAAAACTTGGGCTCCATTTTTTTTGGCAAGATTAGCTGTATTGTCTTTGCTCTCCATATCAATCACAATGATATTGTCGGTTAACAATTTTGCCGAATTAATTGATTCTGCAATATTAACTGATTCATTATGGGTGTGGATGATGACTGTGCATTCAGAATTTTTCATAACATCTCATTTAGTTTTTGTAGTCACATTATTATACAGTTTTTGATGGAGAAATAACGTTGTGAGAATATATATCGGAAAAAAAAGCATCATCAGATAACGTGGCGAAATCGGGATAATACACATATACAATGTCACTAGTATGATCCAAAGTGACAAAAATTGTGAAGCTTTTAACGAGAGGTTTTTCTCTTCTTCTTTTTTGATACTTATTAATAACTTAATCAGATAATAAAAGCTAAGCGATAAACCAATAACAAAAAATATCGGCCAAAAAATTGTCCAATGCTCATATGCGATATAACCTCGGTCGCCCCACCAGATTTTCCATTTGTTGAGTAATATAAAAGGTATTACATCGCCAAAACCAATATAGTCAGTAACCGAATTTTCCTTCCAGTATAAAAAAATCCATTTTTGACTGCCAAAAAATCCTTTTAGACTACCATTTTGAATAAAGTAATTAAAGTAAGTGGAAACATAGAGTAAAAAAGAGATTAAAAAGGTAGTCGCACCATAAAAAATGCTATTTAATAATTTACGGTTGTTTAAAAATAAATAAATACAACTGACTCCAAGTAGAATTATTGCCGGAAAATACATTTTAGTAGATGCCATTGCCCCAAGAGTAATTCCTGTTCCTAAGATTTGTATTTTTTTATTTTTGTTTAAGTAAAAAATAAAAAATAAAACATAAGCGAGTAAAAAAAAGACTTGAATAATATCCAGGATCGGTGAATAGATTATCTGATCTAATAAAATTGTATCGACAGAAGTAATGCCGACACCGGCAAAGGATATTATAAAGGACTTGGTAAGTGTATAAATTATCAGAAATATTAATAGCAAGCTTCCAAAGCCAAACACGAGTGACGATATTCTATGATTGCCGGTCAGAAGGGTGAGCCAACCTATAAAATATTTTCCAAG
>MFZZ01000004.1:0-35146 GCA_001789555.1 Candidatus Roizmanbacteria bacterium RIFCSPHIGHO2_12_FULL_38_13 | reverse complement strand
TGAGGATGGGGTTTAATCCTTTTGCATACATGTATCCAGCATGACTGTAAATTTCCTCATCGGAAATTGGATTTTTTGACTGGGGAATAACATATTGGGAACGATTGTATTTTAATTCGTAAAGCTTCGGATTATATTTTTCGGTGAATTTATTTTTAAAATGCAGTACGGGTGAAATAAGATTAAACCATACCAGAAGACTGGCTATCAGTATAATCGCAATTTTTGCAAGCAAATTATTTTCCATGATTTTCATAAGATTCTTAAAGACTATTTCATAAATCTATCATTTAAGTTCTTTAGGAATATGTAAACCAATACTCTTGATTCTTATATCGTCATTTTTGGGAGGGATACGCAATAATATTGTAGGGTCGCTCGGATTTTGTGAACTTTCAATCCGGTAATATTTCATGAAGTAATAGTAGCCGTCATTACCAGGTGGCATATCAAAAGCGATATTAACTTTTTTATCTTTTGTGTATTGCAGGATCCGTCGTACAGCGATATCTTTGTAGTACAGTCCTCCGGGATGATCTTGGATGCTTTTTTTAAGGTCAGAAGCATTAATAATTATGAGAAAAATGATCGCAAAGATCGAAACAAAAGTATTTTTTGAAGAAATTAAAATATCTGCTATAAAAATATAGATAAACGGATAAAGATACACGAAGTAATACTCCGATGGGCGACTGCCATAGAAAGAAAAACCTAGCACAGTAAGAATTAATAGAATTAAAGTTGAGATATAAAAAGTGCGCTGAAAATTCTTTCTAATTTTTATTAGATACAGCAATCCCCCTCCCATCAAAATCAAAAAAATAATCGATATGTTGGGATTTTTTATCCCTGTTAAAGGCAAGATAAGGTTGGTAAGAACAGGCTTCCAGCTAAAAACAATAATTGAATCGTCAAGTGCTCTGGAGGTGAAGTAATTGATAAAAAGTCGAGTATTTAGATAGTCATGACGGAGATCAAAAAGTAGAAGTGGGATGAAGATAAGAGCAAACGAAGTAATCAAGAAAATCATCTTCAAGTAAACTTGCTTTATTTTTTTCGAATAATGAATTATTAAAAAAATAAATGCAAATGCGCATATAAAAATAAACTGAAAATGCATATTCATGAATATTCCAAGAGTAATCCCCAGTAATAACCAATATTTCAACTCATTTTTTTCATAGATTTTGTAGATTAAAAACCAAATAATAATCACTCCAAGCGGTATGAGTACTGGCCACCATGGCTTCGTATCATAATGGACAAGTAAAGGATTAATTGCCCAAAGTATCAGAAAGAAGAGCGCAAAACGTACATTAGATATTTGACTGATTGTAAATGAAGCCATTACAAAGAAGATTGTATTTACAACGTAAAGAAAAGGCACAAGTGCCGACGGATGAAGATTTGTCGTTAAATAAAAGGGAAGAAGTAAATAAGTAAAATATGGCGCGAGAAAAAACCCTTTGTCATCGGTTACGCGTGGTCCAAGAAGTGTGAATTTGTTATCACGTACTATTTCTCTGATTTGTGTAGAAAATTGCTCCTGATCCCAAGAGAACTCTATCCGTCTTTCAAGATTATAAAATCTTAAAAAAGCAAATAATAAAAATACGATACAAAAAGGAAGAATATATTTTTGAAATTTTTTTTTCATGCTTTTTATCAACCATTCATCATTTATCTCGTTATTCTTATCATACCAATCGTGTACAGGTTCAGCAATGCTTTATGAGGTGAGTTTATATAATAAAATAAAGTCGTGTATATCCAAACTGTTTGAAAATACATGGTGACTAATCTAAAATAGCAGAAGAAGAATATTATTTTTGTAAAAAAATCAATACGTGAACAAAGCTTCGTTTTTCGCTACACATACAAAGAGTAATTTTTTATTATACATTCTTGTCATTTTTTCTTCTTTATTGTTTTTTTATAGACTCGATTATCACTCTCTTACGAGCTGGGATGAGGCATGGTATGGATCAATAGCGAGAGAAATCATCATAACCAATGACTGGATTAATTTGCAATTTAACGGGAAAGATTATCTTGAATGGCAATTGCCATTGTTTTATCTGCACATGGGTATTCGTAAGTGGTATTACATTTGGCTGCTTACTTTCATGATTTTGTCAATTGGCGCTTTCGGTTACTTAATATATGGACTGACATTATTAACAAAGAAAAAGAAATTTGATCATAAGGAAAATGTTATTCTAGTGATAAGAAACGGTATTGTCGATAATTACCAAAAGGCAGGTTTGCCATATAAATTAAAAGCTAAAAATAATTCATTTTCGATAATTACAGAAAGATAACATGATTATTATTATTGTCTACTTGATTGTTCTAATAGGTTTAAGTACATATTCATATGTATTAATTGACCCAAATCTCACACTGATAAATGCTTCTTGGTGGAGAATATTTCAGGATACATTCATTCAGATTGGATATTACCAGCGGGAGTTATCCTGGTACTTATATCTTGCATTAGTGCTTTTATTATTTTTATTTCATTTTATTTTTATAAGTAGATCAATGAAAATCGCCAGTCCATTTACCCTTGCCATTTTGGTCTCGCTTATTATTGTTATTTCTTATCCATTCTTATCACATGATTTTTTTAACTATATTTTTGATGCAAAAATTTTTACCTATTATCATCAAAATCCATATTTAAAAACACCGCTTGATTTCCCTCGTGATGAATGGCTACGATTCATGCACTGGGTGCACCGTTCATATCCATATGGACCATCTTTTCTCGTGCTTACAATAATTCCTTCATTTTTAGCTTTCGGAAAGTTTATTTTAAATTTTGTTTTTTTTAAGTTTCTATTTATTGCAAGTTATCTCATTGGAGTTTATTATCTGCAAAAGATTGATAAAAGATCAGCACTTGTTTTTGCGACACATCCACTGATCATTATCGAAGGTCTGGTCAATGCCCATAACGATCTTATCGCGGTAAGTTTAGCTGTTGCAGGATTTTATTATCTTAAAGAAAAAAAAGAGTGGATGGGCAGATTATTATTATTGCTATCTGGCGGCATAAAGTACATCACTTTACCTCTATTATTTTTGCGCAAAAAAAAAGAACATTGGTTGAATCGTGTTGCTGTTTTTGGAGTGGTTTTATTGATTGCATATTTATCTTTATTTCGAGAAATACAGCCGTGGTATTTTTTAACATTATTTATTTTTTTACCAATTTATCCGAAGTTCATAGATAAACTGCAAATATTTATTTTTGGTTTGCTCATGTCCTATTACCCGTTTATACGCCTTGGAGATTGGACAAATGAGAGATTGCTAACGAAGCACTGGATAATCATTTCTTCAATAATTTTAAATCTTCTTTATTTACTTATTTATAAAAGAGTTTACAGTTTGTTAAAAAAGTAATTCTTTAAAATATGAAGTTTTGTTCTCCATGGCGCATACTTCATGGCAAAACGCAAACGGCCTTGTTTTTGAAACTTTTGATGAACGGACGATCCCGAACCTTCAGTCGACTGTGCATTTTTGTGCCAGATTTTTAAGGTCGGATCAAACACAAGAGGTATATTTTTTTGCTTGGCACGTTCACAAAAATCAGCATCTTCATAATAAAGGAAATAATGACTGTCCCAAAATCCGATTGCGTCAATCACGCTCTTGTCAAAACAAGTCAGGCAACCTGTTATAAAACCAGTTCTCTCTTCACTCTCATATTTTCCAGAATCAACTTCATCAACTCCACGATGTTTAATAAATGTATGATTCCAGTCAACCGACCCTCCGGCATACCACAAGACTTTACCTAGATCTGAAGTCTGATATTTTTCTTTGTGGAATTCAAACCCTTTTGCATAATATATTTCCCCGCCGATAAGTGAACGCGGATGGGATTTAAAAGACATTTGTAGAGTCTGGACAAAGTCCGGCTGAAAAAAAACATCGTCATTGATGATGCAAAAGGTATGAATATTATTTTTTATTGCCTCCTCAAGTCCTACATTAACTCCATATGCATAGCCATGATTTTTAATCGGTAAGATAGTTGAATAAATATCTTGTGTATTTATAGGTTTTTTGACATCAGAGGCGTCAACAATAAATAGATGATAAGACTGATTAATCTGTGCACGAAGCGAGTGTAAAAAATCCTCAAGAACGTCGTAATTATTATAGACAACGGTTATAATGGCTATATGTTCCGTCATGTCTTCGATTATATCAAAAGCAACACAATCCTATTGATAATACTCGCTACGGCTTTTCTTTTTCATATGTTTCTTATCGTTCAAAGTGGAAGTAATTACTGCATCGGTGATGAGTGCGGTCTTTATTTTTGGGGTATACACAGCCATGATTCTATCTGGCATATTGCATTAGCTACAGTCTCTTTCAAGCAATATCCGTTTATTGTTCCAACATTTGCTGGGGGTGTTCTTTCAGGGTATAACTTACTTTTAGATCTAGTAATTTATTTATTCACATTTTTTGGAGCCTTACCATTATTTGTATTTTTTAAAATAATTCCAATTTTATGGATTATTTTATTTACTGTCTCAGCCGTTATTCTTGGTCGCAAGATAAAAGACGATGTTAAATTTGTTGCCGTTTTTTTAATATTTGTTTTCTTTGGAGGTTCATACACTTATTTCTTAACGCTTTACCACAACGGCACGATTGACGGATCTGCCAGTGTGCTTGCGATGCAGTCCGGACTTATGATGACAAATGTTCAACTTGCATTGTCTTTTACAGTCTTACTCTTCATGCTTTACATGATCAAAAACGCAAAATTTGATTTATGGAAAGTCTTATTATTTTGTATCTTAACATTTATCACCATTGGACTTAAGTTTTATGGCGGTGTCATAGCCGTACTTCTTGCAGTGTTTTACGTATTAGAATTATATCTAAGCAAAAAAAATTTCTTACTCACCTTTAAATATGGTTTACTTATCGGGCTAAGTATAGTTGGTAGCGTACTAATTTTTTATAATCCGTTTGCTGCAATTGAGTCAGGTACCGTTCTTATCTTTTCGCCTTTTTCAATAGTACACTCCATAATTGAAGAACCTGATCTTATATATTTAAAAGATTTAGTGTTACAGAGATATTATCTTCAGGAAGTGAATCCCATGAGTCCGCGCTTATTGGCAATTGAACTGTTTTCTGCCACACTTTTTATATTTGTCAATTTAGGAACAAGATTTTTTGGTTTATTTTATTTCTTATATAAATTGATAAAAAGGCAGATTACCAGATTTGAAGTTTATATTGCCGCCTCAATTCTTTTAGGGACGTTACTTACGATATTTTTTATTCAAAAGGGGATTTGGTGGAATACAGTACAATTTTTTTACTACGTAATATTTTTAGCAAATTTTTTTGCTGCACAAATGGTATACACATTTTTAAAACAGCGAAACAGAATAATATCCGTTATCGGAATTATTTTAATTTTGCTCGCACTGCCCATAAATATTGATATTATCAAAGGAACCATTATTGCCCCTAAAGGATATGTAAGTAGATCGGAATTAGAAGCGCTTGAATATTTAAAAAGTCAGCCAGAAGGAGTGGTTTTTAGCTCGTTTCATTATGTTGATAAAAAAAATGCAAGAGTTTTTGATGACAGTTCCTATATACCGGCATTAACCGGCAAGCAAAGTTATATTGACGACCTGACACAGCTGGCACTAGTGGGTGTCGACTATTCTCATAGACTTGAAAGAGTGCAATCTTTAGACTGTAGGATTTTCCATGAAGTAAACTTTATTTACTATAAAAAATATTTCAGCAGCGAATATTTAAAAAAGTGCAGTAGCGCTTTGAAGGAATACAAGAAAACTTTTGAAAACGACAAAGTCACAATATTTAGTAACGTCTAGAATTATGAAAAAAATAAAGTCAAAAATTTTTCTTATTATTGCTCTGGCTTTAATAATAAGAGTAATTTTTATAACATTCTCAAGTAATTCATTGGGCGAACATGGCGACGTTTTTCTGCATCGTGACTGGGGAAGAGTGTCGTTTCTCTACGGACCCGCTGATAC
Organism: Candidatus Roizmanbacteria bacterium RIFCSPHIGHO2_12_FULL_38_13; assembly: GCA_001789555.1. GTDB lineage: Bacteria > Patescibacteriota > Microgenomatia > UBA1406 > GWC2-37-13 > CAYNLS01. The sequence continues at coordinate 29,090 of MFZZ01000004.1, read as the reverse complement.
CTACAATAGAGAACATATAGCAGATGTGGGCGCTGTTAACAACTTACCTCCGGGAGCCACTTATATTATCCAGGCAATGTATTCAGTGCATATGCAGGCGAGCAAGATAGTATTTAAGCTCATGCAGCGACCGCCAGGTACATTGTTGTGGATAAACGACGGGACATTTGCAAGTATGTTTCTCAAAATTCCTGCGGTCGTAAGTGACATCTTGATCGGGTTTATAATTTATAAAATACTTGACAAATCAGATAAGAAAAAAGCATTATTTGCTTCCTCACTATTTTTATTCAATCCGATAACTATCTATAATAGTGCGGTCTGGGGACAGTTTGATGCCATACCGACGATGTTTTTTATTTTGTCATTGTTTTTACTTATCAGACGTAACTATTTTTTATCAATATTAAGTGTTTTTCTGTCGTTATATATAAAGTTTTCAGTATTACCACTTTTACCTTTGTACTTTATCATTTTATTATTTATTACCCCAAGAGTAAAAACTATCTTGTATATCTTCATATCAATTTCAATAATTCTTGCTTTGACCTTGCCGATTTCTCAAGAACCGCATAAATGGCTCATGAATTTTATTCTCGCAAACGGTGCAGGAAAGTTAGACAATGTTTCTTCAAACGCATATAATTTTTGGTGGATTATACTTTCTCCCAAAGTGACTGATATAACTCTTAAAGCAGGTGAAACATTCATTTTCTTTTCATACTTTACTTGGGGATATATTCTTTACATAGTTTTATTTATTCCACTTTTGTTTATAGTAAAGCGATTAAAAAAAAGAGTAATTGAACCTGAAAATCTTTTTGGACTTTTTTCGGTGCTTGCTTTTGTCTTCTATCTGTTTTTAGCAACTATGCACGAGAGATATCTCTATCCATTATTTCCATTACTTGCGGTTTATGTCGGATTTAGGAGGCAGTTTTTATGGGTGTTTATTGTTGCAACAATTGTTCATTCATTAAATGTTATTGCTGCATGGCAACCGATAGCATTTCCAGAACAGATAGTGTTGTTCCTTACCAATCGATATGTATCTTGGCTGTCAAGCTTTGTATTATTGTTTGCAGGATTATTTATGTATGGTTCAGTAACAAATAAATGGTTTTCCCTAAAAAACAGATGAGACAACTAACCAACTCTTATTTTCCACCATTTTTTTATCATACTCTGCATAATCAAGAAATCCATTAGTTTCTTGCATCGTCACAATGGGGCGTAGGAAAATAATGTATGTGGCCCCATTTTTTTTATAAATAAAGTCAGAAGCTGTGTCAAGAATAATGTCGCTATTTGAAATATCAGCCTTAAACATCGCAAGGTCGGCCGGACTGATCGTGGTAAGAAACTCTACGGACTGCCATTTGCTTGAAGAAAATATCAGAAACGGAGTAAAGTACTCATGCGCTGAAAAAGGTATGATCTGGCCGATAAATTCTGGTAAATCATTAGCTTTAAATCCATCCTTCTTGATTTCAAATGATCCAGGGGCATAAAACTCGCGGGTTTCCCAAAATTTTCTAGTATCAATCGCACCATTTTGCAGCGAATTTTCAATAAAACTCGTAAACGATCTTTTAGCGATAAAGGGAAATAACGTAGTTCTGGTGTGCGGTTCAAGTATTAGAAACAAAATAAGTGAAGAACATATTATACTTATTAAAAATATGGAACGTGTACGAAGCGAGATATCTTTCATACTTGTATTGGCATCAATTATATCAGTGTTTTTTATTTTTGACCTGTTCATTCATCGTGGACAGCCTACGACTTTTGACGGACCGACTCATATTGCCAATATTGCACAGATCTACGGCGCACTTAGCGACGGTGAGTTCCCCGCACGCTGGGGAGACGGTTTTGCAAGGTATGGTATGCCGATTCCCATCTTTGCACAACAAGTCACCTCCTATCTGGGTGCCTTTTTAACCTTCATAACTCATGATGTCGTACTTTCATATAATCTTGTAGTTTTTATGGGTCTGCTATTGTCAACCGTCCTCATGTATATATTTTTGCGTTTATATGTCGGGAAAATACCTGCAGTAACAGGAGCATTTCTTTTTCATTTTGCGCCGTACCGTATCATGAACGTCTACATCCGCGGAGCTTTGCCGGAATTTTTTTCCTCCATTTTTATGCTAGGTACACTTATTGGTCTGCATCTTTTATTTGAAAAAAAAAGCAGGAGCGGATATTTTGTACTTACAATCTCACTTGCACTGTTATTGTTGACGCACCCGTTTATGTTTGTCGTTGCAAGTATTGTTTTTGTACTTTATGGTCTATTCCTATGGATTAAAAATCGACAAAAGGCTAAGATGTCGGTAATTGTTATTTTTTTGTTAATTTTAGGTTTTGGGATTGCTGCTTATTTTTTGGTTCCATTATTACGTGAAATAAAATATTTTTACTACGGACAGTCTGCAGATCATTATGCCAAAGGACAATTTTTGACAATACAGCAGTTTATCGTAGAGCAATGGTTTTACTTCCGACATGACGTATCTACTCGATACCATTATCACCTTGGCGGAGTCATAGAGGGAGGTGTATTTATTATTTCCGTTATAACATTTGGGTTAACACTTATTCGCAAAAAGAAGATTACAGTAGAGCATATATTTATGGCAGCAGGACTTCTTTATATCTTTTTCATGCTGCCGATAAGCGAGTTTTTATATGAAAATATCAGACTGCTTGGAAATATACAGCATCCATGGCGGATGATGTCTGGTTATATTCTAATTCCGCCTATCTTGCTGGCATTTTTATTAGAAAGATTTAAATATCAAAAATTGATATTGTACTTCCTCATTATCATCGTAGCATTTATTCGTTTTCCGCAGCTTTATGGAAAAAATTATACGGAGTATCCTCAAAATACTTATTTTGTCACCGACTATAATCTTCATGCAACGGTGATGAATACAGTCTGGACAGGAGAAGTAAGAAGTTATCCTTATAAAAAACAAAAAGCTGAAATAATTGAAGGCAAGGGGAAAATAGTTTGCAGTGATGTGAAAAATGCGGAAAGACAATATTTAGTTGAAGCTCAATCAGAGGTACGTCTTGCTGATTATACTTTTTATTTCCCCGGCTGGCGAGCCTATGTCGATGGTACGGAAGTACTGATAGAGTTTCAGGATCCTGAATACCGTGGTGTTATCACATATAAAATACCCCAAGGTCAGCACCAAGTCACTGTCAAATTTACTGAAACAAAAGTAAGACAGCTCGGTAACGCAGTAACATTGCTTTCTTTAGCAGCATTTGTTGGCGGGTATTACATCATAAGACGATACAAAATTATATGAATCTGATTAAAAAATATCCCTATCGCACTGGACTTCTGTTGGTATTTTTGATTGGTGCTTTCTTACGTTTTTATAAACTTGGAAGCCTGCCTTTTGAACCGCATGAAGATGAAATTCTGGTGGGTTACGTCGGAAGGTATATTTTGGAAAACGGAAAAGATATTTATGGTAATCCTTGGCCGTTACTTTATTTCAACAAATTTGGCGATTACTACATCATTGGTTCGATGTATTTATCAGGATTAGCTACCTATATTTTTGGAATAAATGAGTTTGCAGTCAGATTTCCGGCAGCATTCCTTGGGAGTTTGATTATTTTTCCTGTCGCTATTCTTGGATATTGGATAACTAACAATAAACTTGTCGGAATACTGTCGGCATTCAGCATCGCCATCATGCCTTGGCACATAATTCTTTCCAGATCCAGTGCCGAAGGAATAATCGGAAGCACGATTTTTATTACTGCAATTGTTTTATTACTGTTTTACATAAAAAAAGGAAAAATAAGGGATTTGGCTTTTGCTGCTTTTCTTATTCTTATGTCATACTGGATTTATCATCCCTTCAGAATCTATGCTCCTTTAGTTTTTATCCCGTTATTTTTTTTATTTAAAAATCTCAGTAGAAAACAGGTACTGGCATTAACAATTACTTCAATACTGTTTTTTGCATTAACCTTATATATCAGTACAACAGAATGGGGTGGTGGAAGATTAAAGCAAACATCAATTTTCAGTGATTTGTCAGGTGTAAATATCAAAATCCAACAGCAGATTTACAATTCCGGTAATAGTAATACTCAAATTACCAGACTATTTCACAATAAAGCAATCGGCTATGGGCATGAATTTATAACTCAATATCTGTCGTATTTTTCACCATTGTTTTTATTTATCAAAACCGGTGTAGAGTCCCGTTATGATGTGCCGGATCAGGGATTGCTTTACTTTACCTTTTTAATTGCGATTATTACTTTGCTTCTGGCAGTTGGTCAGAAGATAAAGTACGAGAAAAAATATCTTTATTACTTTGTATATTTGATTCTGCTTGCTCCATTACCCGCAGCATTTACCTATTTTGGATCGCCAAACCTTCATAGAACTGTGTTTTTTGCCGTTATATTATCAATTTTCATTGGAATCGGATTATTTAAACTCGTCACAATGCGTATCAATAAATTTATCACACCAGTTCTCACTATTCTAATAATCGTTGAAATAATATATTTCTGGCATCAGTACTCTGTGCAATCTGATATTTATTTAGGCTCAAGAAGAAATGACGGACAACGTGAAATCGTGCAATATATAATCGAAAATCACAATAAAGTTGACGCAGTGCATGTGCCGGGATATGGGAATTTGGCTTTATATTATCTTTTCTTTTCTAAAGATTTCGATAAGAAATATATAAGTGATTTTTATAACGATGCTTTAATCGATAAAATTGGAAACGTAAAGTTTGAAAAAGAGGTCTGTCTTACAGAGTTGGAATCGATGGATACTAAAGTTAATTCTTTGATAATTAATAAGCCAAAATGCAATATTCCTAAGAATTTTGTTCAAGTAACTGAAATTTCAGGTAGGGATCCGGTTTTCAAGTCAGTTGTATACAGAACCGGCAAGTTATAAAATGAAAATCAACTAATGCTAAATCAAAAATTTACTAAATCTTTTGTTATTTTTATATTGATTTTGCTTCTTTCATTTTTTTTACGTATATACCAACTTGGAGATTCACCACACGGTCTGCATAACGATGAGGTAGCCAATACATACGCGACAAAATTCATATTGTTAAATGGTAAGGATATTTATGGAAGTAAATTGCCACTACTCTTTATGGATAAATTCGGAGACTATCCTCCGATCCTGCCGATGTATTTATCAGGTCTAGGAACGTTTATATTTGGCAACAATGAATTTGGTTCAAGAGCATTGATTGCCGTAACAGGAGCACTACTTGTTATTCCCGTGTACTTATTAGCTCTTCTAATTTTCAAAAAAAAGGAGACGGCTTTATTTTCTGCTTTCATTGTTGCCGTGACTCCGGTACACATGAACTTATCAAGGTTAAATGCAGAAGGCATTGTTGCGCTTACGGTATTTTTTTTAGGTTTATTTATTTTTTTGACATCATTTTTTAAAAGTAATAAATATTTTCTCATCATTGGTTTAGTCTTACTTTTATCAACCTATCTAATGTACCCTTCTTATCGTATTTTGATACCACTCATTCTTGCACCGACTATAATACTTGCTTTTTATTACAAAACAGATAAGCTTTTTAAGACAATTCTTATTTCATGTATTTTACTTTCTTTTACCTTGACACTGGTAATAAGTTCTACATACTGGGGGAAAGGAAGATTCGAGCAAACTTCAATACTTAGCCCTGTTTCCGGAGTAGAAAACAAACTTCAACAACTCATATTTAATGAAAAAAATATTTTTATTGCGAGAATGTTTCACAATAAAATTATCGGTTATGGATTCGAGTTTATTTATCAATACTTAAGCTACTTTTCGCCAAATTATATTTTCGGACAAGAAGGAATTCCACAGATATATATGGCACCATATTCAGGATTACTGTATTTTGCATTAATTCCTTTATTTATTCTAAGCATCATCGGATATTTTCAGAGTAAAAACAAACAAATTAATTACCCCATTTTTATTTTTGTGCTGTATCTCGTGTTTTTGACTCCAATACCGGCCGCCCTAACAATTCTGGATGTGCCAAGTATCCACAGATCTTTGCCATTTTTTATATTACTGATTTTAGTCGCTTCATATGGTTACAATAGTATTGTTAATTTCAACGTAAAAAAAATACCCATTAAATTTGTGGTCTTTATATTGCTTGCCGGAGAATTGTTATTTTATTTTCATAATTACTTCTCACACATAAGTATTTTTACTAGCGTTTATAGAAACGATGGCAATAAAGAAGCAATGCAATATGTCCTAGCCAATCAAGATAAATACGATAAAGTTCTGGTGACTAATAAAGAATTATGGTTGCCCACATATTATCTTTTTTACAAAAACGATTATAACCCGGAATATATTGGCAAATTCCAGCGCAATTTTCGTCTACCTCAAGTCGGCAATGTGTCTTTTGTCGAACACAACTGTCCTTCTCAACTGGTGATAGATAATATAAAAAATAAAAAAATTGATATATCAGAAAAAATATTGGTGATTGACAATATTGACTGCAAGCCAAATCAGGAGTTATTTAATTGGATCACGTCGATAAAAAGACTGGGAGAAACGCGAGCGTATGAGATATATTCGTTAAACAATGATTTTTCACTTGAGAATAAGGATTATTGATCCGGACTTGCGATCCAACGTTTACAGAATTGTTCTGTATCCATACTTTCAACGTTAAAATCGGATAATAGATGTGGATAACGCCAGCGATTTAGTTTATATTCCTGACATGCTTTTCCTCCGATGATAAAAAGATCAGTTGCGGCATCTTTTTGATTAAGAATATAATCCCCCGCCGGAATTTTTTTAGTACAGATATCTCTATTGTGATCAACGATATAAGTGTATTCTGGATTGAATTGGGAAACACATTCATATCTGATTAAAATATTGTCAATAGTAAACTCTAAATTTTTTTTAAATGTTTGTTTTTGTTTTAATATTTTTTCTTGTTCTTCACGAGTTAGATAGAAAACGAGACCGCTAAAAAGAACTTGTGGTTTATCAGCGACAATAATTATTTTTGGTGATAGTTTTTTTTCAAAAGAAAGGTATTTGGCTAAAATTCGCGTATTAGTCTGATAATGCATGTTAATTTGTATCGGGAGTATAAAAAAGTATGTATATTGAAAAAAAATGAAAGCACCTAGATATGCAAGTACTATTATTGATAATAATATTTTTGCTGAGATAAACTTTTTTGCTGTTTCATATAAAATATATAGTCCATAAGAAATATAAATAATCAACATTGGCAGTAGGAAAATAGCTCGATTTATAATGGAGAATCCGGACATGCTAGTCGCCGTTGATATGGGTGCAATAGCAGCGAGTCCAGTAATGAGCCAAAAAATATTTTGTTTTTTGTAGAATAACATTACAAATCCAGTCACTAGAAGTGCAGCTTCAAAAATATAGAAAAATCCATGAAATTCCAGGACTTCTGCGTAGAGAAAAAGTAATATAGGATCAAATGAATGCAAGTAATTGCCAATGAAATACTGCATTGCAAAAATTACTTTGTTTATCGTGAGGTTATGGATTGGAGAGTTTATGGATGCAGTTCGAATTGAGTTTACTTCACCAGAAAATTGATCAGTATTAGTAAAAACAAATTCATGAGATCTCGTATCCAGTATTGACTGTGACAAAAAGATTCCGCCGAAGACAAAAGCAGCTACTGTCGCTGTTACCAAAGTAACAAGTATTATATAAGGCACCAACTGTTTTCCTCTTTTTTTCTCTGTAAATATTTTGTAAAGAGAAACTATAGTTACGAGCGGGATAACAGGAAGCTTGGCACCATGATAAGAGAAGATTCCGAGTATAAGAAAGAGAAACGAAATAATTATGTTTTTTTTGGAGTAGTTCTTCAAAAGAAATATTGTCCCGAGTAAATAAAAAATCAGTGCGAATGAGCCATCCATACCATGACGCGAGAGGAAAAAACTCCAGGGATTTAGCAAAAACAATAAGCCGCCAGAATATATTATGAATTTTTCCTTGAATAGTTGATGAAGCAGCATCATAAATACAAAAGCAGTAATAATATTTAGAAAAACATATAAGGATCGATATGTGGTTATATTCAAGTCAAGAATATTCCAGAACGGTGATAAAATCATATAAGGAACTGGACTTATTTTTCCAAGGGTTCTAGTTGTGATCAATGACTCAGGAAATCCTACACCTGAAAGATCAGTGCCCATCATTTGAAATGTTTTACCACTAAGTGAATATTCTATTTCATCGTACTGCATCCCAGGCGGAAACCTATCAGTCCAGATAAATCTCAGTAGAATTAACAGAGAAAATATAAAAATCATTAAGTAATTATTTTTTATGAAATTCATGAATTTATCCATTATTTTATGAAGAAAAATTTATTAAAGTAATTTATTTAAAAATTTATTTTTCAATTGCATAGTAAAAGATATCAATTTTTTTGCTCCAAGCCAGTGTTGAGTTTCAAAAAAAAGTTTTTTTGTGAAAATATGTGTTTCATCAACGACCTTCTTTTCATTTACTGTTTCATACTTTTTCATTTCCCAGAAATAAAAATACACGAGAGGGTAGTACATCAGTTGTAAAAACGATAAAACAAATCCATGCATCCCATCTTTATAACCCTCACCGGCAAAATATCTACTGATAAATTCGTTTAGCCCGTCTTTTAAAGCATCTCCGAGTCGATATTCGGTTTTTGATTTTTCCGTGGCTTCGCTCTTGGCATAACGGATCATTTTCATCAAATATTCGGTAATGTTTTCATAATTATGATGAGTGATCGCAAGATTTTCATTAGCATCAAGCGTTAACCCATTTCCATTAGCCGTAGGTTTTGAATGAAGCTTTTTATCCCAGATTACAGCATTTTTTTTAAACACTCTTATCTGATGATCCGGCCACCAGCGGGCATGTTCGATCCATTTTCCGAAAATTATATTTTTTCTTGGCATCGAAATATAATCATATTTTTTGTATTCATCGATGATTTTTTTTGCAAGAGCTTGCGTTATGATTTCATCGGGATCGAGAAAAAGTAAATACTCTGTCTTTGCATAAGATTTTGATTCTTCACGGATAAGCTCGACATAAGGAATATCTTTTTTGATTGGTACTATCCGAATATTTTTGTTGTCCTTTAGCTTTTCAATTATTTCTTGTTGTAAACCAATGTCAAGGATTACTATCTCATTAACTATATCTCGAATCGACGCCACGGCTTCAAAAATATGAGGCGGAGAATCTTTGGCGACAATGATTGCGGTGATGTCATTCATGGGTAAATAGAGAACGAATTTCTGTAACGATATTTATATGAAATACGATATATAACACTGATAAATATATCACGGCTCCAATCAGAGATGATGTTAACAGTATTAACAATGAGATGCCAAATTGGATGATAATTAGAACAACCGCACTCATGATGAGGCCGGCAACAAAAGCAGGAAGTACGCTTAACAAAAAATGAAAAGGCACCAAACGGCGCGCCAGAAGTATGATGACAACCGCGGTTAATGAGAGAAAGACCAAAGTTAGCGGAAATCCGTATATACCAAAAAAGTGGGTAAGAAGCGGAACTAATATCCAGGTCATCACGGTCCAGTAAAGCATAAATTTAAATGACCATCGTACCTTGCCAAGAGCATTAAACAGATTTATAAACGGAGTTGAATATGTCGAAAGGATGGCTGAAAAACAGAAAAGATAAAAAATCGGTAAAGCAGGAGCCCATTTGCTGTATTTTGGTATGAGGTAAACCACTTGATTCATTAGCAGTATCATTCCGGCATAAATCGGGACAAGCAACAATGATTGATACGAAATAATTTTTTGGATTATGCGACCGACACGATTTTTATCTTGCTGTATCCTTGAAAATACCGGAAACAATATTCTATTGATATTATCACTGATAATTCTTATCGGTGACTCGGCCCAGCGTTTAGCCCAGCCGATGTATCCCAAAGCTTCAAGTCCCAACATTTTACCAAGATACAAAGTGACCAGCTCGTCCTTAACTAACGCCAGAAGTGTATTGGTTTGAAATGGAACTCCAAAGGAGAGAAGTTTTTTGAGACTTTTAACAGATATGCCAATCTGGGGAATCCAAAAAGAAAGAGAGTACATTGTAATCGTGCCAATGACGGCTCTTATTATTACAGCATAAGTAAAGCTGGTTAGGCCAAGTCCGGAAAGAGCAAACAATGATACCGCAATATAAAAGACAGTATTTTCAATGATCTGCACTAGAACGATTTTTTGGTACTGAACCTTTCTTTCTAAAAATATCGAAGGGATAGTTTTTAACGATGATAAAAAAAAGGAAAAAAGTAGCGCTTTGTATAGATTAACTGCTTCAACAGGAAAGCCATAAAAATTTCTAATAAAAGGTGTTAGCATTATAGCTATTGTGATAAGAATAATGATTAGTAGTTGCTGAACAGTGAAAGTAGTTTTTACATCATCATCGGTAATTTCCTTTTTTTGGATGAGTGAGGCCGCAAGACCGATATCTGAAGTGTAGTTAAGAAATGAGATGGCGGCAAGAGTAAGTATATAAATACCAAATGTGGCTGGAGGCAAAACAATAGTCAAAATCAGGTTTGAAGCCAAGCCAAGAGCTGCCGAGTAACCACTCTGGAAAAAAAGGCTAAGAATACTGACCAGTGAGCTTCTTTTTATATTTTTTTCACTGTGACTATCTTCCATGAAAGCTTGTAAATGAATAACAATGAGCTGATTGCTCCAATAAATGTAAAGAACGTTATCCAGTTTGCGATAGATTCCATGTCCGTTTGTTCGTATTTGATAACTACCCCATCATATGTTTCATTTGAAACTGGAATTATCGGTCGTCCGAGTGAGTCAAATCTGGTCGGTATAAATTCTTCTTGATTTATTGTTATTTTCCAGTAGGGTGCGTAATGAATATTTGCGATCAGCGGGTTTTTTGTTTTTGCCATAACAATTTTTTGAAGCGGAGTGTCTTGAAGTATTAGAACGTCTTGATTTTCCAAGCTTATAACTGGTCCATCAATTTCAAGTTTTTGATCGGTATTCTCGATTGACCTCCAGGTTTTATAATCTGCAGATTTTGGCAAGTACTCCGCGATCTTATAAGCGACGGTATTTTTAATGTAGTTTTCCGACAAGTATTTTATTTTAAACTCCGAAAGTGAGATACTTTGTCCATAGAAAAATTTTTGGCTCATCGCCAACATGACAATAAAAAATAGAATACCGACATAATCTCGCCAGTCTTTTGGAAGATTGTCTATTAAATAGGCAATAAAAAATGCCATTCCAAAAACCGTGATGATGAGAAATCGCCACGGGAATTGAAATAGAGCTGTTATCGGTTTTAACCACTCCCACAAAAACTGTGAAAGCGAAGTTGTCATAAAAACACTCCCGAACATTAGGATCAAAAAAAACAATGGAGTTTTAACATCTTTAAGTTGTTTTTTGTAGTATCGGTATACTAAAAATAATATTCCAGATATAGCAGTCAAGATTTGTAATTTACCGATCATAAACGACATTCCGTCAGCGCTACAACCTTGTGCCGATCCGGCAAAGCCCCATGGCGAACTCCAAAGTTGAGATAAACATAAAAAGTGATCGGTAAATTTTGTTTCGACTGCTAGCGAGGCAGCTTGCACAAATCCAAGCTCCGTAATTGCAGGAATTAAAAAGTAAGCATCAAGAAGCAGAGCAACTCCTATGACGCTGAAGTTTAGCAACTTTGATTTGTTAACTAAAATATAGAGAACGACGATAGCAAGGCTAATTGGAGATAAAATATTATGAGATGTAAATAAAGCTGCTGTAGTTAGAAAAGTTATTACAAAAATTTTTTTGGAGTTTATTTTGAGAAAATACAATGTCAGCGGTAATAAAGCAAACGCCCACATCTCTCCCAAATTACCACGTACGAAAATATCAACTGCTATGTATGGAGAGCTTAAATACGCGATTGCCCCGACGAGTGCCGCATAAAAAGAAAAGTAGCTGCGAAGCAAAAAATACATTCCAGTAAATCCAATTATCATTGCCAATATGTAGCCGATCTCGAGTGCGGCGACGATATCAAATCCGATGAAATCTAGTCCGGAGACGACCCAATATGGAAATGGGGCATAGTAATTAAAAATAGGGTAACCGAGTCCATAGGAAAAGTGGGGAGCAATGCGTGGTGGGATCTGCCCTTGTTCGAGATTGTAAGTAAATTCTGCAACACGTGCTGCCTGAGTTTCATCGTGTCCGGTAAAAAAAATAACGTCGAATGGATTTAAGTTTCGACCAAAGATCCAAATTATTAGAATCAGTGTAAAGATAAAAATATAAATTTGATATTTTTTGTTTTGTAAAAAGTTCATAGTTTTTATGTATAGTCTCGTTCCAGATTCTGCCGCTCGCCGCCTCGAAAAATGCGTAAAGATAGCCCGCATTGTTTCAAGGTCTCTGGCTCGCGCCACCTGTTCCGCGGTAACTTTTTCTGCAAAAATCAATCACTTCGCTTCATGCAATTTAAAAAGATAAAGAGCTTCTTTTCCACCAGGTTTCTCGTATTTTTTAACAAGCTCGATTGGCCAGCTCTCGGGAAACTCTGTGCGATGAGAAAATACTACATAGACTTGGCGCTTTGCCAGTTCGGGTTGATATTCATAAAGATCCTTTTCGTCAAGCGGCCAGAGGCCTTTTATCTCTATTTTGTCTCCCTCTTTGAGAAAAACATCCAGGACATCGGCGACCAGTCCGAAGTTGCCTTCAGCCAAAATTAGCACTGGTTTTTCATGTGAACGCACGCGCATGAGCTCCATAAGGTCTTGCGCACCCCAGACCGCGGTTACTCCCTCGACATACTGACCGCGATCTACTTCCGGGAAGCTTGCTCTTGACGGATTGAAGATCAAAGGATAATCAAAAACTAGCATCGATGCAACAATCAGTGCCAGCATCAAGTTTCGCGTTTTAAGATTTTTTATCTGCATCAATGCATATGTCGCTGTAATGATCAATATTGAAGCGTAAAAAATAACATATCTGGGAAAAAGAATTTTTGCAAAAAAACCAATGGCAATATAGGGAGCAATGATAAAAATCATTAGATAGAGAAAAAACCTAAAATCTTTTTTGAATAGTAAAAAAAGTCCTACGATGCTAAACGGTACGATCACAAATCCGGCTTCCCAGGTGATATAGAGAGGAATATATCTGAAATTATGGACGTAGGCAAAAGGTGTTTTTAAAAATTCTTCAAAAGTCATAACAAATGTCGTATTTTTCAAAGCCACATAATGAAAAAACGGTGAGAGCCTTTGGACATTGTAGAAAAATAAACTTATTCCAAAGGCAATACCAAGGAGAATATAGTAGTTTAGAGATTGTACTGTCGATTCCACTTTCCTTTTTAAATCAAAGATCAGTACTGGAGCTGTTGCTGCCAGCATGAGAAACATTCTTGAGGAAGATTTTGCAAGCAACGCAAATCCACCAATAAAACCCATGATTAAAGCAATATCAAGACGTCTAGTTCTTACAAGTAAAATTGAGAAAAACAAAATCCAGATAAATCCGGCGTTGACCGTGCTATCTACGAGTGCAATTCGATCATAAAAAATTAAGTAAGGTATAAAAACAAAAAATGTTGTCGCGATCAGTGCCGCGCGCTTTCCCCAAAGATAAAAAACCAGAGAAAACATACCCAAAAGTCCGATAAAACCAGTTGTTACCGAAAATAGTCTACCGGCAAGCAAAGCATTATCGGGAAAAATTTTTAAAAAGGGTATCGTTGCCCAGGTCTGAAGAGGCTGTCTGCCATCAGTCACAGAAATGAACCTCCAATTAGGGTCGTGCCAAGCTACCTTGGCCCAGCGGATATAGATGCCCTCATCAGAAAATATCGGCCATTTATCAAGATTGATAAGTCTTGTTGCGAAATATGCTACAACCAAAATTAAAATCACAACTACGTCATAAGCAGCAAAATTTTTTTTGATGAAGTCAAAAATTTTTCTGATATCAAACATAATCTTTTATAAATCGGAACAAATAAAAATTACCATACTTTATGATAGTCTGTGTGTTTGACAAAGGCACGAGTAATTTATCTTCTTCGCTGACCACTAGACAGGATGATCTTTCTGTCGCATTCATCACCTCGCTCCATCTGTCAATAGTATAAACATATTCAATATCCCGACCAAAGTAATAAACCATTGACGGATGATTGCCCCACCAAAGAGATGTTGTAATCAATAAGTCCATTTTTTTAAGTGTAGCCTTTGCTTCGCGTTCGTTCGGTTCGACCAGTACATATAGCTTATCACAGCGATCCCTTGCATATTGAGCAACACGATGGTAATCTTCGTAGCTTGAATACTGCTTTGCATAGACTTTCTTATCCACGAAATAGTTTTTGATTAACAGTCCGGCTATGATTAAACAAACTCCTATATAAATTGGTCGGGCAAGATATTTTTTGATAATTGTTAATGGATAAAACATGAGAAAAACTATCTGGGGAATGTATGGATATCCGTACCAGAAAATTTTTGTTTTAGTGAGATTTAAAAATAGAAACCAGGGCAGTAAGTATGAGGCATATAAAACCTCATCGATTTTCAGTAATTTTTTAAACCATTGATAAATTATGAGCCCAAATCCGAATAATGCAGACCATGAGTATATTCCAAAATGTTCAAATAAAATATCAATATAAAATGTGCGTTTACCGAAATGAGACTCGATCGAAGCCGTGACTCTTTTTGCATGACTTTCAATAATATGTTGGATAAAGAAGGCTCGACCATATTTTATTAACATAAAGACATACCATAGAAGCAGAATCCCCGATTGGATCAGCATTATTTTTATTTCTGCAAGCAGTTCTTTTTTCTTGATTTTCTTTGAATAAAAAAGGTAAAAGTAATATGCCAACATTATGGCAATTGGGTAAAATCCAACAAGAGATTTACTCATCACCGCAACTGTCAAAAACAAGAAGGCGATTACTCTACGTTTATAAAAAGTCAAATAACCAAGCCAGCCCAAAAGCAGAAAAACATCGATGTTGCCGACCTGTGATCTTTGTAGAAATATTGAAGTTGTAGATGTCAATATTACCGTTAGTGTTGATATAAAGACGTCTTTTGTGATCCGATAGTAAAGCCAATAAATCATCGCCAAAACTATGAGAGCAAGCATGAGAGTGGCAAGTCGCATTGAAATTTCGGGCATGACAAATTGTGTCGAATTCAACACCAATCCATAAAAAAGCGGTACAAATGGGGGTTTATCAAGCCAGATCTGTCCTTGCCACAAGGGGACAATTGATTTATTTTTAACCATTTCGCGACCGACTTGTGCATAGATTGATTCGTCCCAGTCATAAAACGGTGTCGGTTGATTTATCAGTTTGCTGGCTAGGAGAAAGGTAAAAATGATTAGGTAAATTATGACCAGACTATGTTTGAAATATCGCGACAGATAGTGCATTATACGATTTTATCACAATTTTACCCCCTCTTGTCGTAAATGGAACTCAAGACTATTTTGCTTTCTAAAGGACTCTTCAAGTACAAGTCTTTGATAAAGAAAATATGTTCGAAGCTCATAAATCATTGAGGCTGTTATTACCAGAATTAACGCTGCAAAAATCCATTTTTTATTTATTTTCTTCTCAAATTTTTCAATTAAAAATTGCATTGCTACAGCGATAAAGTAGGCAATTGCGGGAAGAGCCGTAAACGTGCGAAGCATGTGAGGATTTTCCCATGGATAAACCAGAAGCGTCGGCAGTATTGAGATAAAAAAGTAGGAGAGAAAAAGTGAGTTGGTAAATTTTTTAAATTTCCATAAACTTAGCCCAAGTCCAAACACAAAAAGTATTCCTAAAATTGGATTCAATGTCGGTTTGTTGGGGAAATTGTGTACACCGTTGGGGTCTCCTTTGAAGTTAAACATCGCAAATGTTTTTACAATATTTGCCCAGACAAAAGCAATTTTTTCGGACAGTTCCATTTTGTCGTTCATCACCATAAATAACTGATAGATGCGTATGTCCCTGTTTTGCGAAAGATAAATGGTGATCGGCATAATCAAAATTAAAAACGGAATCAAAAAAATAAAAAGAGGGCGCCAATTTTTCCATTTTAAAGCAAATTTTTTTTCTTTAAACATTTCAAACAATAATAAAAAAAGAGGCAGAGCTACAAATAGCCTACCGGCAGTATAGGAGTTATAAGCCAATCCGGCAAAAATTCCGGATAAAACTAAAGCAGAATTTTTTTTATTCTTTTTATATAAAATAATGAAGATAAGTGATGAAAGTTCGAGCATTAGTAAAAAAGTGACTTCAAATGAAAAGCGGGCAAAATTAAAATACCAACGCATGGAGATAAAAATAAGCGCTGCCGCAAAGGATATAAATGTTTGATACTTGTCCTTTTCAAAAATTTGTCTCATCAGGATGTAAATAAGCACCACATTAACAACTCCACATAATGCCGACGGGAATCGCAGTGCAAAAGTGTTTATGCCAAATAAACTTTGTGAAAAAAGTAGTATGTAAAAATAAAGTGTTGCATGGCCGGTTGCCATTGGGCTGTAAGGTATATAACTCTGATCCCGAAGTGATAAAGCAAGCTTGGCAAACTCCACTTCATCGAAGTGCAAATTTTTCGGAATTTCCACAAACTGATAAAAAATGACGCCTATCGCGACTATGATAAGAGTCAAAATTGGAATTATATCAGTGCGGATATTTTTTGGTAAGGTCATACCATTTGATGAGAAGAATATCTTGCAATCCTTCAAGAGATGATTTTATAAATGTAACATTTTTTGTTTCGACATGACGCCAGATCACCGGCACCTCTTTTATTGTGTATCCCATTTTTTGCGCAAGAAATAGGAATTCAAGATCAAATCCGGCAGACACTGACGAACCTTCAACTTTATGTTTATTTTTAAAAACCTGAAGATGTTTGACTATTTCCCTAGCCGCCTGATTTTCAAATAATTTGAAACCGCACTGGGTGTCTCGTATTCCATGCAGACCGATAAAGTAGTTTCTTATAAAAATCATGCCCAAAGCCATAAGTTTGCGTGTAAAAGGCGCTCCTTCGCGGTTTGAGTTACGCGAGCCGATCACTATTTTATAACCGTTTTGTACTTCTGTAATGAGTTTTTCCGCTTCATCTATAGGCGTTGCCAGGTCGATATCCATGAACATTACAAATTCACTTTTGGCTTCATTTATACCGCGAAGAATCGCAAACGCCTTACCCAAATGATTGTTTTCCAAGAGTTTAAATTTTGGAAATAGTTTAATATATTTACTTCGAATGATTTCTTTAGAACTATCCGTGGAACCATCATCTACGATAAGCACCTCTTTAAAAAGTTGATCTTTAGTGTAATTACCAATTTTATCTAGCACCCCTTTTTGAATATTGGCTTCCTCGTTGAAACAAGGGACGATGAGCGATATGTGAATTTTTTCTTTAGTTTGTTCCATGAATAATTTTGTAAATTGTAGCACGATCTGCCTTCCATGAAGCCACTACTTTTTTATTGTAAAAAGCGGCTATTTGCCATTGCGGATCATCTTGAGGAGTGCATTTTTGAAAACATATCACATATAGTTCTTCGGCCTGTTGTGGAGAATCGTGTGAAAGGATTTGATAACCGTCTTTTTCTAGAAAGTAACGAAATTGTCCGTCGGTTTCTGTAAAGGGGATAGTCACGATTTGAATAGGTTGTTTTTTAATGTAGTTATGAAATGTAGCGGCAAAATTACGTGCACCTCCAATTTGATTGTTGGGTGGCTGGTAAAAAAAGCTGTATTTTTGTACATTTACAAAGATAAAAGATACACCAATCAAAATTGCTGTTGCAATCTGAACGTATTTCGTTTTTAAAAAAAGCGGTATCTGACTCAACAATAAATAAAAACTCAAATAGATGGGTCCGTAATAATGCAATAATCTTGGTGTCTGAAGCAAAGAAAAACCGATTAAATAGAAAATAATAACTATTAAATTAAGATTTATAAAAACACTCGCAGTATTTTTTTTATTAGCTAAATAAGCTAACAAAGTTAAAAATAAAATTATTACAAGAGAGACAATTTTTGAAACGTCGATTTGTAAACTATGTGCGACAAAATAGTTCACTGTCTCAAATAATTTAGCATCGACAGACGAGCTGTTTGCTAACCCCTTTTCCCTAAAAAGTGCGATAAAATTCTTTACGTTTAAAAAATCATGCCGCAGATCAAAAATAATAAGCGGACTTACAAAAACTATAAAAGCGATTAAGGCGTATAAAGTTTGAGTAAGTAAATTTTTTTTATATTTAGACTTCCTCAAAAGATATAAGTAAAAAATCAATAAACTTGGCATAATGAGTGCCGTAAGGTAATGAAGTTGAAACGAAAATGCCAAGAATACTCCAAAAAGCATGGCATAAAGGGAAGAATTTTTTTTATACCACAGGTAAAAAAAGTATATTGTAGCAAAAGAAAAATAGGGCAACAGGTTCGGATTCCAGGAAAAACGTGAAAGATTGATAAGCGGCAATGAAGTGGCAAGTAAAAATACGAACAACAATGCAGTAAGATTATTTGTTTCTTTTTTGACAGCAAGATAGGCAAAGGCTGTCCCGGCAATTGACAAGAGTGCGACGCCAAATGCAAGGCCGACCGGATTGAAATTGAAAAGTAGTAAAAATGGAGCAATAAGGTAGTAATAAAACGGCCCAAGATATACCTGGCCGACCGAGCTTGGTGCGCCAATCGCCGGCAGATGTTCGAGTGCGAGAATGCGCTTAACAATGATAGCGTCACGACCTTGATCCCCCAAAAATGTGACAAAACCTTCAAAATTGTATAAGCGTAAAAACGCTGCGATGCCAATAGCAATGACAAAACAAAATAGATATATTCGTTTCATATATTATTGATACAATATACATTGTATGAGCTTATCACGTATTTATCGCTCACTTGCAGGGCTCTTTGGTGCATACCCTTTAGTTACCATTATAGCAGTAACACTACTCTCATCTTTTTTACTTTTTCTGCCCTTTTTTACAAATTCTTTGGAATACTTTGGATTTCAGGTCGAGGATCGCGGTATGCAATATGTTTACCAAAATTACGACGGTATTTTATATACGGTTCCGGCCAAAACTTGGTATAACCCAAAGGCCATTGAAAACTTAAGGCTGGAGTTTAATGTACCTCTGGAGTATTACGCTGCACACCTGCCTTTGTATCCTTTATTTATTTCTTTGGCAGCACCAGTTGTTGGTTATCTACGATCAATGGTAGGTATCAATCTTTTCTTTTCCGTTTTACTTGCAGTATTTTTTTACTACTTTCTCAAACATTTCAAGCTGACCGAGCACGCGTTACCACTGACAGTCATTTTCCTATTTTTACCGAGATTTTTTGTCCTGCGATCTGTCGGTGCACCGGAATCTTTATTTCTTTTACTTATCTTGCTTTCGGTATTTTTTTTCGAGAAAAAACAGTATTTATATGCCGGTCTTTTAGGGGGTTTTGCGGCAATGACAAAAGTACCCGGAATTTTGCTTTTTGTGGCATATATGTTTGTGATTGTCGAGGAATTTGTAAAAAATAAAAAATTTGATATCAGATGGTTGTTTTTGGGTTTTATTCCTTTGGCGCTGATCGCAGTATTTGCTATTTATTCGGTGCAATATAACAACTTCTTTGCGTATTTTAATACCGGAGGAGTTGTACCAATGCCATATCTTTTTTCCGTATTTAATTTTCAAGGAAAGTGGGTGGATACTGCATGGCTCGAGGATGTAATTTTCTATTTTTTTATGTACGGCATGACGGTTGTCGCTCTTTGGCAAACGAAATTCAGAAGCTTTTTCTATTTTTCATTGGTGTTTTTTTTCGGGTCGCTTTTTGTCCAACATCGCGACCTTTCACGCTATATGTTGCCCTTGTGGCCATTTGCGATCATGGCTTTTGAAAAAACTTTCAGCTCATCAACATTTCGCACTGTTTTTTGGTTTTTACTTCCAGCAATATATTTATTTGCGATCAACTTTATGCTGCATAATATTCTGCCGATTTCCGACTGGCGACCCTTTATTTAGAAGGTATGAAAGGATATAATAGGTTATGGAGTTTGTGCTTAGACATTCAAAACAAATTACGGTTTCTGTGTGGCGGATCATCATAAAATGGTGGTATATTGTCATTATTTTTATTGCCATCGGAGGCTATTTATTTTATCGTCAGCAAACTGCAAAGTCGCAAGTACAACCTGAAACTTACACGGTCAATCGCACAAATCTGAAGGATACGTTGATTTTATCAGGTGAAATTGATGCAACGGAAAAAATTGATCTGCATTTTCAGTCCGGCGGCAGACTTTCATGGGTTGGCGTCAAAGAAGGTGATGTTGTCAAAAAATATCAAGGCATAGCTTCACTTGATCAAAGACAATTGCAAAAAACTCTCGAAAAATATCTCAACACTTATGTAAAAGAACGCAACGATTTCGACCAAAACGAGCAGGACAATGGCGATGGCTCGGTCGGATTTACACGCGAGTTAAGAGACGCTGCAAAACGTGTATATCAGAATGCGCAGGCAGATTTAACTAACACAGTCCTCGATGTTGAACTTCAAACAATTTCAAAAGAATATGCCTATCTTTTTAGTCCGATAGACGGTATAGTGACAAGAGTTGATACTCCTGCCTCTGGCATGAACGTTGCGATAACGGATATTTATCAAGTCATAAATCCACAAACAATATTTTTTGCTGTCTCTGCCGATCAAACCGAAGTTGTAAATTTGTCTGCCGGAAAAAAAGGTATTATTACTCTTGACGCCTATCCTGATGCACCAATCGTCGGGACTGTTGATAGTATTTCATTCACGCCCAAAACAGATGAAACAGGCACGGTGTATGAGGTTAAAGTTGTGCTTACTGAAAGTACTCCAAGCGCAATGCTCCGGATCGGTATGACGGGTGACGCAGAGTTTATTCTCAAAGAAATTCCCAATGTTATCGCAGTACCATTTCAATATGTACTTGAAGAAGACGAAAAGAATTTTGTCAATAAAAAAGAAAACGGTAAAATAAATAAAGTACAGGTAGAGGTTGGTGGAGAATATGAAGATATGATCGAGATAAAAGAAGGTGTACAACCCGGAGACGTTTTAGTTGAGATTTCCAAGTAGCGATATGACTCCAATTGTCCGCATCGAACATGTTGAAAAAACATATGAACTTGATGATAACGTCAAATTCACTGCTCTCAACAATGTTTCTTTGACCCTTCACAAAGGTGAATTTAGTGCTCTAATCGGTCCGTCAGGTTCTGGAAAAAGTACTCTAATGCATATAATCGGACTTCTCGATAAACCGACAACAGGTAAGATTTTTATTAATGAAAAAGACACAGCTCACCTTTCAGATAATGAGATTTCGACACTGCGAAACGAATATGTCGGGTTTGTGTTTCAACAATTTAACCTTATAAATAAACTGACCGTTGTTGAAAATATCATTCTCCCAACAGTTTATGCAAGAAAAAAGCTGGCGTATGATCCTATCAAAAAGGCACATGAGATCATGGAGCAGTTTGGGATTTTGGAAAAAGCAAGGTCATACCCAAATCGCATTTCCGGAGGGCAACAACAACGAGTGGCAATAGCAAGATCGCTTATCATGGAACCGTCTCTAATACTGGCTGATGAACCGACTGGAAATTTGGATACTAAAACTGGAAACGATATTATACAACTTTTAAAGAAGTTAAATGAAAAAGAAAAAATAACTGTTCTCATTGTCACACATGAGCATGATGTAGCCGAAAAAACTAGACGCAAGATACATATAGTGGATGGGGAAATAGTCAGTAGTTAGAATCACGTCGTCCCGGACTTGATCCGGGATCCATTTATTTCTGGATTCCCGCTTTCGCGAGAATGACATTAAGATCCTGAAATAAATTCAGGATGACGAAAACCATGGAGTATATAATTTTTACATTAAAATCCGCTTTATTTGATTTTTCAAGAAATAAAGGCCGAACTTTTTTGACCTCTCTTGGTATTCTTATCGGTGTCCTTGCTGTTGTGTTGCTTACTGCAGCGGGACTTGGACTACGAAAATATATTCAGCAACAATTTGAATTACTGGGAAGTAATTTGGTCACCGTACTTCCTGGAAATCTTGATGAAGGTCTGAGCAGCGGAGGTCCGGCGTTTGGGCGTATCAATTTTAGTGAAGAAGATTTTCAAAAATTAAAGAGAGTTCGGATTATAAAAAATGTTGTTCCTCTTTATTCTCGTTCTTTTACGGTGTCAGGAGGCAATGATTCCAAATATTCAGAACTTTATGCAAGCACGGCTGATATTTTTGTTACTTTTAATCAAAAAGCTGAATACGGCAAATTATTTACAAATCGTGATGTTGAAAAAAGATCAAAAATTGTGGTTATCGGCCCAGAACTTGGAAAAAAACTTTTTGGCTCAGCAAAAAAGGCACTCGGTCAATCGGTAAAAATCGAAAAGCAATCATTTAAAGTCATTGGCATCACCAAAAGTAAAGGTGGTGGTCTTACCAGTCAAGATCTTGATAATGCGGTTTATATGCCATATAAAACAGCTTATGTGTTTAATACAGAAAAAACAATAATGGCATTTTATATTCAAGCAAGAACTGAAGCAGAAATTCCAGAAATGAAAAGGCAAGCTGAAAAAATTATGCTTGAAAATTTTGACGATGACGAATTTTCGATTGTAGAACAGAAAGATCTGCTTTCAACTATTAATTCAATATTTTCAATAGTTAACACGGTGCTTGTTGCCATTGCGGCAATCTCTTTACTTGTGGGCGGCATCGGCATTATGAACATCATGTATGTGACAGTCACGGAAAGAATTAAGGAAATCGGCATCCGACGCGCACTCGGCGCTCGAAAGTTTGATATTTTATCGCAGTTTTTAGTAGAGTCGATAATACTTTCACTTTTTGGTGGCTTGGCCGGGCTTTTACTTGCCTATATAATTGTATTTTTTGTGCAACCGCTTTTTCCTGCATATATTGATACGTTTTCAGTGGTACTCGCACTTGGAGTTTCATCGGGAATCGGGATAATCTTCGGAGTATTTCCTGCCAAAAAAGCTGCTGACTTGTCTCCTATAGATGCTATACGTTACGAATAGTTGACGTCATGCTGAATCCTGAACTCGTCATGCCGAACTAGTTTCGGCATCTCCTCTTCAGGACAGGCTTGTTTCAGCATCTAGATCCCGAAATAAATTCGGGATGACGATTATTTTCATTTCTGACAGTGTGGACAAAAGAAAGTCCCTCTTCCGCCGAGTTCCATACGCTTCATGATCGTTTTACAGCGTTTACATGGAGTTCCATGTTGATGATAAGCTTTGAAGTGATTTTGATATGAACCTTTTGAACTATCGGGTAATAAATAAAGTTCATCATGGGCAGATGAGCCTTTATATTTTAGTCCTTCTTTGATTGTATCTAAGATGGATCGGTAAAGAATTTTTTTTTCTTGCAAAGTTAGAGTATTACATTTTCTTGCAGGATGGATTTTCGCGAGCCACAAAGCATCATTTGCGTAAATATTTCCAATTCCCGCCATTCTTTCCTGATCCATGATCACAACTTTTATTGGCCGAGCAGTTTTAGCAATCGCTTTTTCAAAGTATTTAAAAGTAAAATCTTTGGATAAAACATCCGTGCCTTTTGCATGTGCTGGTTTGTCAGAAAGTTTCATCCAGCCGAATTTTCGAAGATCATTAAAATAAATTACCGAATCATCATCAAAGTTCAAAATTATTCTTGTTGTTTTACCGGGCATTTTGTTGGTGTTTGCTCGCGGAATAGTATTTTTAAATATCGGCTTATTTTTATCTGGCGAATATAAAATCTGTCCGGAAAGCTTTAGATGTGTACTCAGATAAAGTTTATTTTCAAACTGTATTGTGAGTACTTTGCCGCTGCGAAGTATGGCGATGATTTTTTTACCGGTGATTTTTTTCGGATCACCAAAAAACATTTTTTTCTCAAGGATTTCAACCCCTTGCAAAGTTTTCCCGACAATATTAGCCGATAGGTACATTCGGATTGATTCGACTTCAGGTAGTTCGGGCATATTCTCGCAACTCGTAACTTATAACTTGAAACTTGAAATATTTTTTATAAAACATAAAGCACGAAGGATTTATTTTAGTGATCGGGTGAAATTTACAATATTTTCCTTAAAAATATCAAAAGTATATTTTTCCGCAGAACTTCGGGCATTGTTTCTCATAGTTAAGTACTCGTTTTTAGAAAGCGCATTAAGCATTTTTATTTTATTGATAAGTGAGTTTTCATTAAGCTCGTCATACAAATATCCGTTTTTAGCGTCAATCACAGTTTCTTTCACGCCGCCAGACGCATAAGCAATCACTGGAATACCGTATCCCATCGCCTCAACAGGCGCGATGCCAAACTCCTCGTCAACCGAGGCAAAAAGAAATGCTTTGGCATTTTTATAAACTTCTTTAAATTCTTCATCTTTTAAATTTGAAAGGAACTCGACATTTTTTCCGGCAATACTTTTCAAAAATTCTTCATCGCGTCCAGTGCCAATTATTTTAAGATTAAATTTTTCTTTGTTTGCGGCTTTTATAAGTACTTCGACGTGTTTTGCTCGAGCAAGGCGGGAGGTGGTGATATAGTAGTTAGTGTCATTCCCACGAAAGAGGAAATCCAGATTTTTACTGGATCCCCGATCGGAGTCGGGGATGACAAGTTTGAATTCATCAGGAATAGTCACCGGTGGGTAGATCACCTTTGCATCACGGCGGTAAAATTTCTGAATGCGTTTTTTTGTCTCCTCGGAGTTTGCTATAAAATGATCGACTCTCTGTGATGAAAGATAATCCCATTTTCGAAGTGGCTTATTGATAATATTTGCATAAACTCGGATAGGCCAGTACCTTTGCCATTCGATCGCTGTTTCATATCCATAAAGATAACGCGGTGGGTGATGGAGATAACAGATGTGTTTGGTTTTGGGCAAAGTGATCACGCCTTTGCACATATATGATCCGGCAGAAGAGATGACTAAATCGTAGTTATTGAAATTAAATGACTCCCATATATATGGTGTTATAAATCGAAGTGGAGAGTATAGTTTTTTCAGAAAAGGCACTTTGTCTGCCCATGATGTGTAGATTTTCCAGCCCTCGAATTTCTTAGCATGCATTCCCAGGCTATCCGGATTGTAGAATGAGGTATAAACATCGGCCTCAGGGAAGATTTTTTTTAGCGCAACAAGTACCCGTTCGGCGCCGCCAAACTCCTGAAGCTGATCGTGCACTAATGCGATTTTCATCGATTAATTATAGCATGAGATAGTGATACAATATCTTTATGAAAAGATTAGTTTTTACATTTGGGACATTGTACGAACCTTCAATTATTTCTTCACTATTAGGAAAAGTCCCCCGACACTTTTTGGCATCGGTAAAAGGGTACTCTATTTTTAAGGGTACGGAAAAAGATGCGCCAGAAGTTATCAGAAAAGAATTATCAGAAAATAGGGATATGAAAAATTTTTCGTTTCTTTTTGCAAAAAAATCAGTTCAACCCAATGACGCAATCACTGGTAAAGCATATGAAATCACTACTTCACAAGAATTAATTTTGGATAATTATGAACGATACCCTACTTGGTACAGAAAAGAAGGCGTCGAGATTGAAGATGAAAAAGGTAGAAAACATCAAGGTTTCATGTATGCGATTGATAAGGGTGGAGAAAAGGTCGAAAGATTTGAAAGAGTTAACGGAGATATGAATTTTTATATAGAAAGCGGTGAAAAAATAAGAAAGAAAATTCTTGAAGAGTTTCCAAATATACACCTCTAAATTATGAACATTCTCCAATCCATAATTTTTGGCATTGTCGAAGGCATCACCGAATTCCTTCCGGTTTCATCTACATTTCATCTTATCTGGACAAGTAAATTTTTAGGTCTCACGCAGAGCGATTTCACAAAATTATTTGAAGTTTTTATTCAGGGTGGAGCAGTGCTTGCAGTAATTTTTCTTTATTTTAAGGAAGTTATGAAGGACAGGCAACTTATTATTAAATTAATTTTGTCTTTTATTCCAACAGCACTTGTCGGGTTTCTCATGTATAAAATCATCAAGGGCGTGTTCTTTGAAAGCACTCAAACGATTACGATTGCTTTTATAGTTATCGGTGTAGTTTTTTTGATTGTTGAGTATTTAATTCAAAAAAAATGGCTGAAGATCGATCTGGATTTAAAAAAATTAACATACCGTCAGGCAATATTAATGGGTCTCATCCAGTCTTTGGCGGTTTTCCCAGGAGTCTCAAGAGCAGGTGCGGTCATAGTCGGCATGATGGGTTTTGGGTATAAAAGGAGTGAAGCGGCCAAATATTCATTTATGTTGTCTGTGCCGACCATACTTGCCGCATCTGTCTATGATTTTTATAAAATGAGGGACGTTGTTTCTGGCAGCAGCAATTATCTTGGATTATTGATCATCGGGTTTGTCGTCGCTTTTGTCAGTGCTTATATCGGAGTAAAATGGCTGATTGGATTTCTACAAAAAAATTCGCTTTCATTTTTTGGTTGGTACCGCATCATTATTGGTATAATACTTCTACTCCTCCTAATCTAAGTAGCACCCGTAGCTTAACTGGATTGAGCATCGGGTTCCGAACCCGAAGGTTGGAGGTTCAAATCCTCTCGGGCGCACAATCGGGCCGTTAGCACAGTGGTAATGCATCGCATTCGCATTGCGGGGACAGGAGTTCGATTCTCCTACGGTCCACCATCTTCCAATTATTTGTAATTTGGTCCGTAAGAATACAAATATAAAATCCAAGGAGCTGTTATTAATCCCATTGTTAGAGCAAAAATCATTGACTGCTTTTTGTTCAATTTAAAATAACCTCTCCCCATGTAGTAATTAAAAAATCCAATAGATACTATAGGAAGAATCATAAAATAAAGACCAAAATTAGAGGGATATACCATATCCGGTAATGTCCCGTTAGGATTTGCTGCAAAATAATCATTGAAATGTTTGTTATTAAGATATTCCAGAAAAAAATTTATTGGTAAAATATAAGTCATGAAGTCTAGTATCGCACCTCCAATTGAAATTAGAATGACACCCCAAATATATTGAGTGGTTTTTATTTTCTTAAACAAATAAAGTAAAATAAAAACCACAATAGCATTCCAAGCAACACTTACTAGAGGAGCAAGAAAAAAGGTAGCTATAATTGCTCCTGCAACATCATAAAGATAAATCGATTTTTTGATATTAGTCATAGTTTATTATTACATATCCAATTTCAATAATAATGGAAAAATCTATTACTATTAGTTAGAAAATAGGATAATCGAATGCATTTTTTTGCTCGCAACTTGATTAATCTCCATGTTTTCTGCTATACATATACTTAGATACCTTATTGTTCCTAACAAGGGCAGGTGATAAATTATGAATGACCAAATTATGGTTTATATTAGAAAACACATGATGACGATTGTGACAGTTTCTGTACTTGGATTTGTTATGCTTGCTGCCGGAGAATACTATCTTTATAGACAGATGATGCAGCTTAAAGCGATGGTTTCTGAAGGTTTTTTCCAAGTCAAAGAATTGCAAGGGGACGAAGAAGAATTTCAATTGACACCAACAATGGTTGAAGATGAAGTCATGATTAAAGAAAGTCCGGCTATGGAAAAGTAATTACATTTTCGCTCTGCAAAATCGAGTATTAACTGTGATACAGCTTTCTTCTTTATGTCCCTTATATTATAATTTCGATTATCCATATCGCGCCCGTAGCTCAGTGGTAGAGCGCTACTCTTATAAAGTAGATGTCCTTGGTTCGAATCCAAGCAGGCGCACAAATGATATAATTGTGCGTATTGCCGAGATAGCCAACCCTCCTTCGTCCAGATGATTTTGGGACTACGGCGGGTGAAAGGTAAACTCAAGCAGTCAATTTATTTGGATATAGTTAAGATAACTTTATAGTTAAAGCCGAGATAGCCAAGGTGGTCACGGCGGTGGTCTGAAAAACCTCAGATGCGTGTTCGACTCACGCTCTCGGCACAAAATAGTCGATGGTCATTAGTCGTTAGACATTAGGTAAAATATTTAAGTCTAAAGACCAACGACTAAAGTCTGTAGTCTAAATTGCGGTGGTAGTTCAGTGGTAGAATGTCTCCTTGCCAAGGAGAAGGTCGAGGGTTCGAATCCCTTCCACCGCTCATTTTTTTAGTTTTTCAATTACCTTTTCCAATATCTTCTTGTCGTTTTTATATGTCAGAACATCAAAAATATCGTCTTCAGGTACAAATTTAGCTTCTTGTACCTCCCAGTCATGATCTTTAGTGTCACCGGAAACGTATTCCATCAAAAAATAGTACACAGTTTTTTTTCGTGGAAAGCCGTTTAACGTGTAGAAATAAGTATTTCTAAAAGGTTTATGATCAATAATTTTTGCGGTTATTCCGCCTTCTTCTTTTACCTCGCGCAGAGCTGCATCTTCAAGAGATTCATTATCTACTTTGTCGCCAACATGTCCTTTGGGAAAACCCCAGTGTTTTGCTTTATTATGCTGAATGACTAGCCAATGTCTAACGTCCTCAACAAATTTAAATACAACACCTCCTGCAGAGGTTTCTATGACAGATTTTTTTTGCATGAAAAGCTATTATATCATCACTTGAAAGGGCTTTGTGCAAAGGCGTAAGCAAAGAGTGCGATTGCAGAAACAATGATGAAAATAACGCCTGCTTGAAGAATGATACTTTCTTCAGGTTTTTGAGATTTTGCCATGAACTTTGTAAAAAAATAATAACTGATAATACTAGAATACGTGAATGAAGATATATTTGTCAAGAACAATCGTAATTATATTACACCCATATGATAATGTCATAGTTAACCAC
>MFZZ01000003.1 GCA_001789555.1 Candidatus Roizmanbacteria bacterium RIFCSPHIGHO2_12_FULL_38_13 | reverse complement strand
AAATTACAAGTTTAGAGGGTATGACATTTTCATTTGGGTTTGACACCTTAAAGATGTACAAAAATATGGAAATATCTCATATTTTTGATTTCTTAACGCTATGCCCCCCAAACTGCCCCCGAAGCGCCGAAACTACTTTTCCTATGTAATTTGGATTATCTTTTGATTGCTGTCTGAATTCAAATGATTTTTTGATAACTGGAACTGATTCGCCCATTCCTTCTGCCGTTTTTACTGTCCATTCGCCCTCACCTGTTGAATTAACAGTTCCTGATATGTCTTCAAGTTCTATACCGCTTTCTTCATAGGCTTTCTGAAGCCAACCCACAAGTCTTGACTCAATTACACTTCCACGATTATAAATTCTTGATACTTCTTTTAAATCCAAATTAAAATCGGATTTTTTCATTACATTAAATCCTTCACCAAGCGCCTGCATCATACCGTATTCAATGCCATTGTGAACCATTTTTACAAAATGTCCCGCGCCCGCACCATCAAAATGTGCATAACCATTCTCGATAGAAACCGTTTGATATAGCGGCTCAAGTTTTTTAAATAATTCTGAAGGTCCGCCGATCATAAGGCAAGCACCGTTTCTAGCCCCTTTTGGTCCACCAGAAACTCCGACATCAACATAGCGAATACCTTTTTTTTCTAATTTTTCTGCACGCTGTCCATCGTCTTTGTAAAATGAGTTGCCGGCTTCAACTACAATGTCATCCTTTTCTAAAAAATGCACAAGCCCATTTTCGCCAAAAATCATCTGCTCTGTCGCATCTCCTGCAGGTAACATTATCCAAACAACACGTGGAGTATTTTGATATTTTTTTACAAATTCTCCGACGGAAAAAGCTGCTGTTACTCCGTGTTTTGCATGTTCTTTGGTTCTTTCCGAAGAACGATTATAGCCGATGACCCGCCAGCCTTTTTCTGCAAGTTGTAAAGCGATTCCGCTTCCCATTTTCCCAAGTCCAATAACTCCGATTTCTTTTTTATTATTTGATCTTTGCTCCTTCATATAAAAGTGGTTTGTAATAATTTAACTTTGGTGCTCCTTTTTTCCAAATTTCGACGATCGGCTCAATCAACTTCCACTGGGTGATGATTTCCTGTGTCGAAACAAAAAGAGTTTGATCGCCTTTGATAATATCATAAAGCAATGCTTCGTAATCGTCTACAAAAAGCGAGTGATCATAAGCTTGATGATAATCAAATCCAAGCTCGTGTTCTTTAACCATATACTCAAAGCCGGGTTTTTTGGCAAGGAAACACATAGTGATTTTTTCTTCAGGGCGCAATTGGTAGTGGAGAACGTTTTGCGGATCATGGTTGACATTGATAAATGGTGACGTTGAAGGTTTAAAAGTCACCACAACTTCAATCAGATCTTGTTTCATGCATTTGCCGCTTTCAATGTAGAGCGGCACACCGCGAAAATCATGCTTGTCCGATAACACCTTTATTTTGAAGTAAGTTTCCATATTTGATTTTTGACTGACGCCTTTTTCTTTTCGGTAACCTTGATATTGTCCACGAACAGTATGTTTTTTCACTTCGTCAGATGTCATGATTTTTAGTGAGGATAATGCGTCGGCACGTTCTTTTTTGATGGCTTCGGGTGTAAATCGTATCGGCTCATCCATGATAAAAAGAGCAAGTAGTTGCAGGAGGTGATTTTGTCCTACATCTCTTAGCGCCCCAACTTTATCATAAAAATCACCTCGTTCGCTTACTCCAGTGGGCTCAAGAAGTTTTATCTCGATTTTTTCAATGAATTTGTTATTCCATGCCGGCTCCAAAAAAACATTGCTAAACCTGAATGCAACGATATTGCGAACAGTCTCTTTGGCAAGATAATGGTCAACACGATATATTTGTTCTTCTTTAAATAAAGATCCAAGCTGCATGTCCAGCTGCTTTGCGGTGTTAAGATCGGTGCCGAAAGGTTTTTCCAAAATCACCCGGGTCCAACCCTCCTCGGGACTGCAAGGAGTAGTAAGTCCTGACTCATGAAGATTTTTAATAATTTGCAAATAGGCCGAAGGAGGTACCGCTAAATAAAATAACTTGTTTGAACAAACGCGCCAAACTCCATCGGCGCGTCCGAGGATTTTTGCCAGTTTTGTATAGGCATCAAGTTCCGAAAAATCTCCTTGAACATAATGAAAGGCGGCAAGAAATTTTTCAACGTTTTTCAGCTCCACCCCACCTTTTTGAAGAATTGTTTTTAAATATGCACGTATTTCCTCATCTTTAAAAGGACGTCTGGCGAAACCATAGATGAGAAGCTTTTGTGGAAGAAAATTTTTAAGATATAGATCGTATAATGCCCACAGTATCTTTTTTTTCACCAGATCTCCAGTGATGCCAAAAAGTACAAAGATCGTAGGTAGTATGAATTTTTGTGATTTTGTATTTGTGACGGTCATACTGACAATAGATTATAACTCAAAAAGCATTATTCTTCACGAAGATTGAATGTTTAAACGTTTTTTTACATTATTTTGATCTTATTGTAGTAAATTAATGATAATTTGTTGAGATAAATATTTATGCAAAAAACTATTCTGATTGTGGATGACGACGAAAGTATACTAAACTCTATAAAGGCTATCCTTGAACTTGAAGGCTACAAGGTAATTACTCGAAATAAAAATGACAAACATTTATACAAACTAATTCTAAATTGTTCACCTCAACTCATACTGCTTGACGTTTTGATTTCCAATCATGACGGTAGAATTATTTGTAAACGGCTTAAAACCGATAAACTTGTTTGTAACATTCCAATTATTCTTGTTTCCGGTTATTTGCCGGCGTCTAAAAACTTTGCAGATTACGGTGCTGACGGATTTATTGCCAAACCGTTTGATGTGGATGAGTTGATCTTTAAAATCAAAAAAATAATTGCTTAGACCTTCTCTTCGGCCATGCGTTTTTTGTATAAATAAACCGCAAGAAGTATTCCGGCAGCAGCAAGTAAAAGAAGTAATACGGCGGCAACAAGTGCGACCGTATTTGAAGTTTGTTCTTCTGCGGGCGGAGTAGCTTGGTCACCAGGTAATTGAGTTGGTTGTTGGGCAAGGGCCATATCAGTAGGATTTGGGATGACGCTTATAACCTCTTGTGGTACATAAGTCGGAGTCACGTTGCGGCGAGGATCGGTAGTTCTAGTAGTTTTTATATATGGGTTTATTTTTTCTGCCTGATGCAATTCATAATTCTGTGCTAAAAATTGAGATGTAGTAATATTTGTCTTTCCTGTTGCTCCAGTACCACCCGTATAGGCAAGTGAATAACTCGTTAATGGCAAATATTCCGAAGTCAACTTAAAGTAGCCATTGGCATCAGTTTTTATTTTTCTTATAGGTTCTTCAGCAAAATGCACATAAATTTCTACTGTAGCATTGGGAATAATTTTTCCGTTTTTATCATAGGCATAACCTTCAAGGTACGAAACAATCGGTTCAATTATTATGGAATTTACCGACTCCTTTGCGCCAACTTGCTGTATAAAACGAAAATTATTTAAAAAGGATAACAAGTTATTCCAGAGAGTGTTTTTTGTTAAATTACTACTTACCAAATCGATCTTTTCAAAACTGACAACGTATTTTTCTCCTAGTTCTCTATTCAGTTTGCTTTGATCAAGACGGATATTAAAATTACCTTCTTTATCTGGTCCACCTTGAGAAGTACTTGTAATTACCGTATCTTCCCTGCAGTTTGTCGCGTTTGCATCACAAATCTTAACTATTGCTTTTGCAAATGGATGACTGACTCTTCCAGTAAATGATACTATGGTTGGACTAAGTGGTACTTCGCTGTAATACAATACATTTGCTATTAATTCGGGATAAGTTTTTCCGATACCGTCCTTTGGTACAAATGGAATATCTCTGTGCTCTACTGCTCCTTTTTGCTCTATAGGCTGTGAGTCGGAAAAATATAAATTGTAATAAATTTTGTTCGTATTAGTTGGAAGGCTTGATCTAATAGAAGAATTAGGAAAGTCATAATCTGCATGTGATGGGTTTAGTTTATAAAAACCGTCATTCACATAGAAATTAAAAATTCCTGCCAACGCCTGAAGAGGATTGCTGGATTCTGTAGTTATCGGATTTGGAATCGATGTTTCATGAGCATCTGCTACTTCCTGCGCGGTAAAATCACCATTAGTGTTTCTCCTTAAAAGTTCGACTCTTGCATTTGGAATAGGTTCCAAGGTGATAGCATCAAAAACTCTTCCCTCCGGATCATAAGAAACACTAGAACACTCAATTGGTGGCGATACAGGACTGAAAGTCAAATCTGCTTGTTGCTGAGCTCCGATGCTGTTTTCATTTGGAGACTCCGTTGGCGCTACTTCTGCAATCGGAGTATATATCTGCCAAGATCTTGCATAATTAACATCAGGATTATAACTTTTCCACTCAATATATTTTATTTTCTTATTTCCATCCGGGTGAATTAAGTTCCCTACCGCATCAGTCTTTAATGATGCTACGCCGCGACCGAGTTCGGCGTAATTGTCATCATAATATCTAACTTTAAATTCATCCATGTCATACTGTATATGATCTATAAGAAATTGCAGATTGTCATCACCTACAGGTAAAATTTGGTCAAAAGTTGGGTTCACTGTGGTACATTTCATATTGTCCGGAGGAGGAAGATGAACACATTCTGTAATATATACAGCATCTTGATTTGCCAGTAACTTTTGTGTAGGCAAACTCAAGCGTGTTATATGCCAGGAATCTCCAATCTTACAATTAATAATTGTGTCATCTTCGTCATGATCGTCACCTGCATCTTTACATCTTTCCAAAGAAAAACATGCAGATACATCCCATGCCTCCGGAGGAGGAGTTGCCGCCATCACTTTAAATGGAGTTATAAAAATAAATCCCAAAAACAATAATCCGAGCAGTTTTATGCGCATATAACTATAATGTCACGAAAAAATTGACTTGTCAACCCATCGTATTATAGTTACTCTTTTAAAAATTGCCAATATAAAATAAACTGATAATTAGCGTGAATGATAAAAAAGATAAATTAAACAGCCAATCGCTTCTTGTAATATTTGCCTATGCGCCAACAGGATTTGGTCATCTGAGAGTAAGTGATGCACTTTTTCGGGGTTTGCCTGACAACATTTCTCCACTACTTGTTGGGGCACATGACAAGACATTATCTTATCTTTACAGGATAGTCAGTGTGAATCCCTTGACTAGAATGATCTTTGAATGGTTTGAACATGGCGCCCTTGAGCGCATGACAACTCCAATTTACCGTTGGTACTTACGTTCTCATACTCAAATTCTTTATGAACAGCTGACAACTATCCTTGATCAGCGACTGACTTCTCCACAAACAGTACTTATAATCGCAACCCACTTTGGACTCGCCCATCAAATAGCAGCTCTAAAAGAGAGGCTAATGAGCGAAAAAAAGATCAAGATCTTGCTTGCAGTTCAGATCACAGACGATATTCCCCATCGCATCTGGTATGTACCCGGAGCAGATATAATTTTTGTTCCAAGTGATAGGACCAGAAAAAAACTTGAGCAGTATGGCAGACGAGCAAATTTACAAGTTGTCAAATTTGAAACCAATCCTTATCCGACTAATCCATTGTTAAATGCTGATCTCACAGTTGACGAGATCGAAAATAGGTTAAGTCAAGTCAATATTGAAAAAAAATCCCAAATCCATATGATGATCCCGATTTCAGGTGCCGCCGTAGGCACCGCTCCCCTCACTAAGCTGATAGATGAACTATATACAATCTCGCATCGATTTATTTTTCATGTGATCACCAAAAATGTCTCGTATACAAAGACTTTTGTTTCAGAAATGTTGAATCGTCCTTATGTAAAACTTGAAGTTTCTGCGATTGATAAAGAGGTGATTACAAAATATATCAACATCTACTTAAAAGAGGTTGTTTCCCTCGAGGTCACCAAACCCAGCGAACAGGCATTTAAAGCTTTGGTAAATACAAATAAACGTGGCGGAGTCATCTTGCTTTTCACAACTCCTATCGGCAAACAAGAGGACGACAATCTCAATTTTATGGCAAGGCACGAACTTATTCCATCAAAATCCGATCAGCAAAAGCTTGAGAAAATGGCCAAAAACAATGTGTTAATTTTAGACGACGATAAAAAAATTCTCAATGATGCAAAAAAATGGCGTGGGATTTCCCTGCCCAAAGATTCACATGAAGCGGCAAGATTTATATGGTGGTGTCTAAACGAAAGATTATTTTTAACAATGATAGCAAAAAAAGATTATCCAAGTATAAATGACCCACATGGAAATGAACTTGCGGAGAATGGAGTCGAAAAATTCTGGCAGAAAATTGCGGCAATAATTTAATAGTTTTATTCAAAAGTACTACTTAAGAAAGTGCGTCGGTTTTGGCTGCCATTATAAAGTCATTTCGATGAAGTCCTTTTACAGCATGTGTCCACCAAAGGACAGTGACCTTTCCCCAATCAACGATGAGTCGCGGATGATGGCCGTTTTTTTCAGCAAGCTCTCCCACCTTGTCGGCAAATGAAATGCTTTCCGCAAAATTCTTAAACTTGAACTTTCGCATCAGTTTCGCGATATTTTCCTGATCGACTACTGCCCATTCAGGAACTTGGGGAGAGAATTTATCGATTTGTGAACTGTTCATCGGCTCGCCACCCTGTTCACAAGGCACGCATACTCCGTGAACCAGATCGTTTGAGCTTTTCATCTTTAGCTTTTTTTCGACCTCTTTTAATATTTTCCAGTCTTTTTTTGTTCAGTTTATCTTTTTCTTTTTTCCTTTTCATTATAAGCGACAGTTCTTTATCTGATTCTTGCTGACACTCGATGTTTGAGCATCTATAGGTAGATGTTGTGATGTTGCCATACTGGCCTTCTACTTTCTCAACAACAACATCAACAAGAATCAAATTACTTGAACACTTATGGCAAAGTTTCGTAGTTAATCTTGGATATTTGGCTTTCAAATAACCTCATTATAGCTGAAAAGCAGGTTATATTCAATGCGCTAAATAACTATTGATTGTACATATTGGACTTTAACTGGTATTATGTATCCATAAATGGGAGTTTTCGTTTGTATTTTTAATACTTTGGATTTTCAAGAAAGCCCAAATATTAAGGGAAGCCCTTTCACGAGCAATCTACAAATTATATTCCCATCATGAGTGAAGAGCTTACCCAAGAAAAATGTGGTATTGTCGCTCTGTTTTCAAAAGAATATACTTCACAGCTCATTCTTACGCTTCAGGCAACGGTGGGAGTTCAGCATCGCGGGACACATGGTGCGGGCACTGTCTTTAAAACAAAAAAAGGACTTGTAAAGTTTACCGGTACCGGACTGCTTAGAGAAATATTTACTCCATCATTGGTCAAAAAACTTCAAAAACCAAGCAGATGGCTCATCATGCACAGCCGATATGGCACGAGTGGAGATTATAGAAAAGAAAATCTCCAGCCCTGTATTTTTAAATCAAAAGAAGGTCATGAGGTCGCAGTTGCCCACAACGGTGAGTTTGTCAATATGCAAACATTTGCATCCAAACTGCCGGTGAAACTTCCGAAAAATATTAGTGACACCTATATTTTTGCCCTACTTTTAGCAAATGCCAAGGGCCGCAATTGGAATGAAAAACTACTTTCCACACTTGATTCTGTCAAAGGCTCATATGGTCTTATCGTAGGTGTGGGTGAAAATATTTATGCTGCCCGTGACAATCACGGTATAAGACCTTTGTGTATCGGAACTTTAAATGGACATTGGCTTATTGCTTCTGAAACACATGCTTTTGACAAAGTAGGCGCTAAAGTTTTGAGAGAGATCAAACGCGGCGAGGTAGTTCGTATCACAAAAAACGGCATGGAGGTGATAAGACGAGGCACTAAAACAAAAAAACATTTTTGCGAATTTGAGTGGGCTTATTTTAGCCGCCCAGATTCTCTCCTTTCGACAAACGGCGACGATGACACTCCGTCAAAATGGCTTTCGATAACTACCTTTCGCGAACGATGCGGAGCCGAACTTGCTCGTGAAGCACCGATCAGAAACGCTACTTTTATAGTAGGTGTTCCTGACTCCGGAATTTCCATGACCATGGGTTATGCTAATGCACTAGATATACCTTATAGACAGGTTATCGTCCGCGATCACTATGACCCCGAAGGTGATCAGCGACTTTTTATGAGAGATGATCAAATGAAAAAAATAAGAAAAAAGGTTTTAGGTAAATTATCCTTAGTCCCCGAACCTGCAATCTGGAAAGGCTCGATTGTCGTGATAGGTGACGACTCGATTGTACGTGGCAATGTCTCAATGCAGATTACAAAAGCCATCTTTGCTATGGGTGCCGCAGAGGTACATTGGATTGTCGGATATCCACCTGTCATCAAGCCCTGTCATCTTGGTGTTAGTATCCGTACCCAGGAAGAACTTATCGCCGCACGTCACAATGGCGATGTCAAAAAAATATCAAAAGAGATTGGCGCAACTAGTATCAAATACATCTCTCCAGCGTCTTTTGTCCGGGCAAGACTGAATTCAAAATATTTTAATAAACCCCAAAACCCCCTCGAAGTATTTTTACAAAACGATGGCTGTGGTGGTTGTATAACCGGTCTTTATCCGATCGACAAAAAGGGCAACGAATATGAAAGTAAAAATATGACAATATGATACGACTTGTGATTCTTATCTCAAACGCCGGAACTGGCAGCAATCTCCAGGCCATCATCGATGCCATAAAAAACAAAAAACTTAAAGCAATAATCAGCGTAGTTGTAAGTAGCTCCAAAAAAGCACAAGGATTAAAACGGGCAAAAAAAAATAATATTCCGGCTCTAGTTTTGAAAAAAGGTGATAGCGTAGAAAAAATTCTTGAAAAATATGCTACCGACTACATAGTGCTAGCAGGATGGATAAGAGTAATTTCAAAAAGTATTATCGACAAATTTAAAAATAGGATTATCAATATTCATCCCGGACTTATTCCTGACAGAATTAATGAAACTGTAAAAACTCCTGATGGAACAAAGGCTTTGTGGAACAGAGGTAAAATGACCGTAAATGCTGTCCGGCAATTTTTAGATCAATCAACGTACGCCGGCTCCTCTATCCATTTTTTGACACAGGAATTTGATTTCGGACCGGTACTTGCTCGAGATTTTGAAAAAATTAAAAAGAATGACACCGTCGGGTCGTTATACAAAAGACTTAAATCCAAAGAGCATAAAATGTTAATTGCCGTTTTAATAAATTTAAGCAATAAATCTACAACTATGAAAAGGAGTCAAAAATATGCACTGATAAGCGTTTATGACAAAACCGGGATTGTCGATTTTGCAAAGCAACTCCATTCTTTGGGCTATAAAATCATTTCGACGGGTGGCACAGGTAAAGTTTTAAAAGATCATAATATACTTTTTGTTCCAATCCAGGAAATCACCGGCAATCCGGAAAGCTTCGATGGACGGATGAAAACAATAAGTTTTGAAATCGAATCAGGAATACTTTACGACAGAAAAAATAAATCTCATCAAAAGCAGGCATCTGAATTAGGAATTAAGGATATCGATATGGTGGTTTGTAATCTTTATCCTTTCGAAAAAACTATCTCGAAGAAAAATGTAAAGCTAGATGAAGCAATCGAAAATATTGATGTAGGAGGACCAACAATGTTACGAGCTGCGGCTAAAAATTTTAAAAATGTTCTTGTGGTCGTAGACCCTGATGACTATGAAAACATTTCTGGATCATTAATGAAAAAAAGTGTGAATTCAACTATGCGTCAAAACCTTGCAGCTAAAGCATTTTCTCACCTTTCATTTTACGATTCACAAATAGCATCATATTTAGATAATCTGTCATTCCCGCGCAGGCGGGAATCTACTGGATCTTCCGACGTCAGATCGGGTTACGACAAAAGTTTATTCCCGGAAATCTATACAATACCTGGAAGAAAATTATTTGATCTTCGATACGGCGAAAACCCCCATCAATCAGGCGCAGTTTATATTGAACCCAATTCCTCATCTCCTTTTGCAAAATTACAAAGACTTGCAGGCCGAAAGCTTTCTCTTATCAATGTGACCGATATCAATGCCGGTCTTGAATCTCTGCAGTTTTTCAAAGAACCGGCGGCCGTTGTTTTGAAACACAACTCGCCCTGCGGTATTTCTCTAGGTAAAAATGCCAAGGAGGCGTTGGCCCAAGCTATCGAATCCGATCCCGAATCTGCCTTTGGCGGTGTTATTGTTATGAATAAACCGATGGATAAAAAAATAGCCGAAGAAATCGTGGCTTTTAAAGACGAGAGGCATTCGAACATTGATATTGTCGCCGTCCCCGAAATCTCAAATGATGCATTAGAGCTTCTGAAAAAATTACGAAAAACATTAGGCATTTATACTTTTGGCAATTTTTCTGAAACCAATATGAACCGGAAAAATGTAAAACCTATTCAGGGAGGATTTGTGCTTCAAGATGGGGACATAGATGTCGAAAAAAGTCTTAAAAATTGGGAAATCG
>MFZZ01000002.1:1603-17244 GCA_001789555.1 Candidatus Roizmanbacteria bacterium RIFCSPHIGHO2_12_FULL_38_13 | reverse complement strand
CTCTTGCATGGTAACATTCCTGAACCTGGCAACGACTTGTTAATGTGCTTTATCTCGGTAACATTATTCTACCTGGCAACACGGATCGGCCTCCGTATTTTTGTTTAGTTTTATATAATTCACGGTAATATGTCAAAAGGCGTCGAAAGATCGATAGCTATTGATGATTTATATACCAAAATAGTTGATCAATTTAAGCAAATCAATGCAAATGGTATAACTGTAATGCATCAGCCTATCGTCCACTTGAATGACAAATCACATGATGTTGGACAAGAACAAGTCCAAGTTGGGGTAGATCGTCATAACGTTCTTGCATCAATAATTAATCTTGTAGCAAAGCTTAATGAAACTGGAGTTGTACATAATTCTGAATACCTTCAATTTTTAAGGGCTTGTTATCATGATGCCATAGCAAAATTTGAGGGTGAAGAAGCTGCCGCGGATTTTAGAGACGCTTCAGAATTCCTTGATGGACCTTCTAACAGATTTTATGAGCTATTTACCGGTATGATCGATGGTGCAATGGATGGTGTCTATGAATTTAAATTGCCGGAAGGTGAAAGGGTTTCCAAAACTCAATTGTCTCTTCTTGGTAACTTGAATGCATTAACCGAAAAAAGCATGCAGGAAGTGATAGGTTTAATATCTAGAGCGTCAAACAAAGATTTGTTTCAACAACTTCAATTAAATACTGCTCGTATACAAGTTTTTACAGATCATGATGTTGATACGAGCTTACCCTGTTTTGAAGCACAGTTTCAATTAGATGAAGCTTTAGCGATTCCACAAGAGGGTACACTGTTAATTGATTAATACTATAGGTTATAGTATAATATCAACTATGGGAAATCGAATTGAAAACTGTACATACAACGACGGTAAAATGTGTCGAAGAATGGGAGTTTGTTGGAAAAACGAATTGTTAAATACACAAGCGATGGAAGGCGGGTCTAAAAATCCAGATTTGACTGGTGGACCTGGGCCATATATGTCTAAATCTCAATTGATCGGGATCAATAATCAGATTGAAAATAATCTTGATCAGTGTGGCGAAAGTGACAAAGTATCTTCAAATTTAAATTACTGGAATAGTACTAAACAAAATGGCGGTTATTTGGTTGATACTGGTTCACAAACACTTCCAGGAGGTTGGCGGTCGGGATCGGGCGCTCAACCTGAATAAGATTACAGTCTTGATATCATAGCTTTTTTTGCAGTTAATTCGATTTTATCTTCAAGTTGTGACGATTGAAATCTTTTCCCATACTTCATTTCCAAAGCTTTCTCAATCAAAAAATCGGCAACCTCGGGATTTTTCGGTAAAATCGGGCCGTGAAGGTATGTTCCTATTGCATTTTTTCGGATCATCCCTTCTGTCTGATCTTCACCGTTATTTCCGTAGCCTTTGATCACTTTGGCAAAAAACTGTGATTTGTCGGCGAGATATGTACGGCCGCCGTGATTTTCAAATCCAATGAGCTGATGATTTTTCCATTGAACGGAAATGTTACCGATACATCTATCAACGTTTTCGCCGCGATGCACGGTATGCAAATCAAAAAAAGATAAGCCTTTGATGATTTTGCCATCCGCAGCTTTGTAATATTTGCCTAAAAATTGATAGGCACCGCAGACAAAAAGTCCGGGAATCCCATCGTTTAACTTCTTCAAAAGATACTCGCCTTTTTGTCCCACAAGATCACGATTTACTATCTGCTGCTGCCTGTCTTGAGCGCCGCCCATCATAAACAGGTCGCTTTCAAGCACCAAACGAGGATCGTCTTCGATAAGTATCTTTCTGACTTTACAATCAATGCCACGCCATAGACAACGTTTTTGCAAAACGATGATATTACCGCGATCTCCATAAGTACTCATGAGATCAGGATAAAGCCAACCAATAGTCAGATTTATTTTGCTTGTCATTTATCTGTAACTTGTAACTTGTAGCTTGTACCTTTTTTAAGTTACGAGTTATAAGTTTCGAGTTACGAAATTACATAATTTGCCTTCCCACCAATATCTTCCGTGCGTCAAGCATACCACTGTATGTCGCCAAAATAATACAGTCGTTATTAGGACCCGACGATGACACGGCATGATCGATAGCTTTTTTTAACTGTTCGTAAGCTACCACATTTTCAAAAATAGTTTTTCCCAAAGAGTTTTCGATTTTTACATCTCGATCAAAACCGTATTTGATCCTGATTGCCATGTCATATACCCTGTCACCGGAAATAAAAATTTTGTCGGCAAAATCATGAAGCCGGTCAAAATCCACATCCCAGATCCAGGATACGTCTGTGCCGTCTGGAATTCGGTCATTCAGGATAAGCAAAACATTATTTTTCTTTTTTTTATAATGTTGCAATACTGTTTCAATCGATTGATTGAAACCAACGGGATTTTTTGATAACAGCATAAAGATATTTTTACCTTTGTAACTAATTCTTTCCTGTCTGCCAAAAGCCGGGGAAAAATCATCAAGTGCCTGTTCTATAAGTTCATTTGTTAATAAAAATGACTCTTTGGCGACTATTGCCGCGGCACTCAAATTGTAAAGATTGTATTTGCCAAGGAGTCCTGATGGAAATCGCATATCATAATAGTCGACTACGTCCTTCCTTTTAAAACCACAGGAAACACAGTAAAAATCCCCAAGATGTGAGTACGATATGCCTTTGTAATGAAGTTTTTTTCCGCAAATCGGACAATAAACCGAGTCGACATCATGTGGGATTTGTTTTACCGTAAACTCTTTTTCAGCTAATCCAAAATAATAAGTTTTTTGCTTCAATTTTGAGCCGATAAAAAACAACTGCGGATCATCACCATTTATAAATACTTGTGTCGTATCCGGTAATTGTTTCAGGACATTCTGCCATTTGGAGGCGACGCTGTCGACCTCGCCATATCGGTCAAGCTGATCGCGAAAGAGATTTAAAAATACAACGGCCGACGGAGTAACTTCGGCAGTGACAAGCGGTAACATATTTTCATCAACTTCAAAGATTGCGACATCGGCGTCAAGTTTGCCCCCCAGTGAAGCAATGCTTAATAATGAAGAAGTGATGCCGTTTAACAGGTTGGCGCCTTGCGGGTTTTTGATCACTTTGTGTCCGTTTTTTTCAAGAATGGTTCTCAGTAGTTTTGAGGTTGTTGTCTTTCCGTTGGTGCCAACTACCAAAACTATCCTAATCTTGTTTTGCAATAGTATTTCGCGGCCGATGTGCGGATTTATGGCAAGTGCGATATGGCCGGGCCAAGTGGAACCAGCACCTAGAGCGAAAATTTTTATTATGAAAGTTACAGCTCGTGCAAGTAGAAGTATAAAAATATTTATTAACGTCATTTAAACCTATTTTAACATCATCTGGAAGGTTCTACCTTATGTTCTTCAGTAATATAAGCAAGTAAAAAAAGTAAATGTTCTCTTGTAGCATTGAATATAGCACTGTCAAGTTTTTCCTTTTGCTCAGGATTTAATGGCTTATTATTACTTTTACTGCCATTTTGGACATAATTCCATGTTCTGCTTACCATTCCAGTAACTTCCTCTGGCCAATGATCAAGATGACCTTCAATAGGCTCATTTATTCCGAATCTTCCAACATAATCTACTCCTAATTCAGCTATCATTTCGTCAACCATTCTAAATAATTCCTTCCCGCCTCTTTTCTTAATAACTTCTGCAAAAAGATCTGGGCTGCCATGGGGAAAATAAGTATTATTATCACCTGTAAATCGTGTATGAAAAAAGTGCCAATTATTTCCAATCACTCTATACCAGTCTGTGTAAAATTTGGCAATATCTTGATAAGGTGCAGATGCGAATACAGAGGGTCTTACTTGTCGCTCTGTATATGTCACCTTGATGGGAATCAATTTTATTTCGGGCACTCCAAGATGAACAACCTCATGAACAAGATGATTAAAATCGGGCTTACCATAAAGAGGGGTCTCATACTGATTTGGTCCACGTCCTATTACATAAAGTTCTGTACCCCATCGCAAGATTCCTTTATGCATCCAGGCAGAACTATCTGCTGAACCTGGATCAACAATAACATGTGATGCCCTATATGTTTCATCCAACATAGCGCCATCAACTAGATTTGTTGCAATTTGTCGCAAAGAATTTGCAGTTTCATCAGGTTCATCTCCAATATATACTGCTGATCGATGAATCTGATCAACAGGAGGAGTGATATTCCCATTTTTTCCCCATCTGTAAATATCTCTTCTATTAACTATCGGATAATTTTTAGATTCTCCATAAGCATAATCTTTCATCAATCCATAAGGCAGAAAATCAGCATGACCAAATGGCAGTTGATCAGTCAAATTGTAGGTTTCTTTAATTTTTTTACTTACACCTTGCATCGCTTTCACACATGGAGAAGTCTGTCCATGAAGTTCGTCCATTAACCGATCATTTTCATTAAGAAATGGTGTCTCAGCTTTTTG
The DNA here is from genome assembly GCA_001789555.1 of Candidatus Roizmanbacteria bacterium RIFCSPHIGHO2_12_FULL_38_13. Lineage (GTDB taxonomy): Bacteria > Patescibacteriota > Microgenomatia > UBA1406 > GWC2-37-13 > CAYNLS01. The sequence continues at coordinate 12,774 of MFZZ01000002.1, read as the reverse complement.
CATTATCGGGGGTTTCGGTTCTCCTACTGGAATTGCTGGCAATAAGGACATTGCCATTAATTGTTTACCTTTTTCTGCTGTAAGTTTGAGGAATTCTCTACGACTTATATGACCTTGTGGATTTACATGCGCTTGCGTTTCAACTGGAGCTTCCGAAATTTCAGACATATATAATTTTAAAAAATGCATTCTTAACTACATACTTCTCAATATCTTTATTCGTTCATCAATCGGAGGATGAGTACTGAAAAGAGAGGTTACCCAGTTAGAAACATTTTTCTTCTTGAAAGGATTTGAAATAAAAAGATGTGCAGTTGAAGTTGTTGCGGTACGAAGCGGATGAGGATCTGACGAAATTTTTTCCAGTGCCCGAGCCAGACCTTCAGGATAACGTGTCAGTAAAGCTCCGCTTGCATCAGCCAGATATTCTCTTTTTCTAGATATGGCAAGCTGGATAAGGGTGGCTACAATTGGCGTAATAACAAGTGCAAGAATAAACAACACTATCATGGCCGGATTGCTGCTGCGGCGATTGTTATTGCCTCTATTTCCAAAACCACCCCATAAAAATGATCGAAATATCCAGTCGGCGACAAGTCCGATTGTGCCGACGAGAACAGCAGTAATAGTCGAAACCAGCATGTCGTAATTTTTTACATGTGAAAGTTCGTGAGCAATGACTCCTTCAAGTTCGGCTCTTTCAAGCCTTTCCAAAAGTCCTGTGGTCACACAAACAACTGCATGTTTAGGATCGCGCCCTGTAGCAAATGCATTAGGTGCAGGATCATAGATCACATAAACCTTTGGCATCGGGGTACCCGCCGCAATGCTCAAATTCTCAACCACGGTGTAAAGATCAAAAAACTCCTCCTTCTTGGCCGGCTTGGCACCGGTGGTCGCAAGAACAAGCTTGTCGGAATAAAAATAGCTCCCAAGTGTTGAAAACAAAGCAATAAGAAACCCAATGACAGCATAACCTATTGCCGCATCATAAACCTGACCAATGATATAAAAAAAGCCAGTAAACAAGAAAATAAATATCCCAAAGATGAGATACGTTTTAAATCGATTACCGGCTATTTGGCTATAGATTGTCATAATTTTCTCGAATCTTATAGCTTGAAACTCGCAACTTCATACAAAAAAATCACTTGTTTAAAGTTACAAGTTATAAGTTACGAGTTACAAGATGATTAAAACTTCACATCAACTTTCTTTTTTTCTTCTTCGCTGGCTTTGAAAAACTCAAACGACTTGAAGCTGAACATGTTGGCTACTATACTCGTTGGGAACATCTGGATCTTCGCATTAAAGTCAAGCACATTGCTATTGTAAAACTGTCTCGAGTAAGCCACTTTGTCTTCCGTGTCTTCAAGTTGACGTTGCAGTGCCTCAAAATTTTTATTGGCTTTTAGATCCGGATAAGCCTCGGCCACAGCAAAAAGTGATTTTAAAGCTCCGGTCAACATATTGTCGGCCTCGGCTTTTTCCTCAATATTTTTTGCGTTCATGAGAGCTGATCTGGCTTTGGTCACATTTTCGAGTACTTCTTTTTCATGTTTGACATAACCTTTGACTGTTTCAACAAGATTGGGTATTAGATCGGCTCGTCTTTTAAGCTGTACATCAATGCCTGAAAATGCTTCCAGAATTCGAGTTTTAAGGACAACCAGCTGGTTATAAACCGCGATAAAATAAAGCGCGATAACAGCGATAACAACTATGGTAATAACTAATGGACTCATATTTTTTTCACCTACCTTCTTTAGAAACTGTTAACGAGTTCTGTGAGTTTACAGTTTCTATTGTATCATAAGCTATTCTCCACTTTCCAAATCATTTATTTTTGTTAAAATATAGGAGCTTTATGGAACACACCGAATCAATACAACATTTGCGTGGTCGTATCGCTCATCTTCTGAAAAATGAGTTGAGTTACGTCGTGATTGGATTTTTTGTGGTGGTTTCAATATCGTTGTTTTCGGTTATTTGGATTTATGATAATCGATCATTACCAAAAGGACTGCTTTTCGGCAGCCTCAATCAATCGGATAAATCACAACCGTCCGCAGATGCTGACGCAGTAGCAACGCTCATAGACAAACAGAATTTAGACTATATCTCACCGCTTCCGACAAAAACAAAACAAAATGTTCAAATGCGTGAAGAAGAACAGGGTCAGATCAGCGCCATCTCTTCAGGTCAAGTTACCAATAGCGAGGATATTTACATCATCCAGCCCGGAGAAAGTCTGGCTGATGTTGCCAGAAAAGTTTACGGAGACCCAAATGCCTGGGTTAGGATAGCACAGGCAAACAATATTTCAAACCCCGACCACATCGAAGTCGGAACGAAGCTCGTGATACCGCGATAATAAATATCGATTTCAATATCCGACATTTCTTAATTGCTTTTCAATACCTTCATTGACTTGTCTTTGAACATCGTTTATCAGATTTATGGAGTAAATAGTGATTATAATCGTAGAGATAATGGTAATGATGATGGTGATCGATCCGACGATTTTAGATTTGGTGAAAGGCTGTCGCAGATATCTCCAGCCCCAGATAATACCAAAAGGAACCAAAACTACTGAACCTACATACAAAACCAACTGCATAAATATCGACGTATTCAGAGGTTTCGGTTTAAGATTTGTACCACAGTTGTAACAAAAATAATCCGTCGGGCGAACCAAAGAATGGCACTTTGGGCATGCTGATTGAGTTTTTTGTTGAATAGCATTTGGATCCATTTATTCATTGTAACACCCAACTTAAAGCGAGTGTTATAATATTTTTCAAATAGCGGGTGTGGTCTAATGGCAGAATGCGACCTTCCCAAGGTCGAGACGGGGGTTCGATTCCCCTCACCCGCTCAAAAAAGAAAGAAGAGTATCCGGATACGTGTTTGCTAGAGTAAAATAGAAATGATGAATATCTCTAGAAAATCGAAAGTTAAAAAAATAGTAGTAAGCAAAACCATGACTGCTTATGAACATCCTGTGATCGATAAAAGTCTTCATGGTATCGAAGAAATTGAGTACGAATTTAATGACGGTGACCAAATACTCATCAAGCCCGGACAAAAATATTTTTGGCTAACAAAGACAAAAACTATGATGTTTATGCCCTGTACACCTGCATGGTATCCCAAACAACATAAGGATGGAAATTAATATAAAATCCTTAAATATGTTCCCTACCTGCAATAACTACTTTCATTTCTATATTGTTTGAAATATTCAGTATATCTTTTATATTTTTAATATCACTTGTTTTAAAAATTTGAAATGCTATAATTCTCGAAAATGCTTAAAGAAAGAGTTCGACAAACTGGATTTTATGAACAACTTTACGATCCTACAGACGAGGCACTTAGACATTTCGGTTCTCAACTTGACCCCGATATGGTACTTGGTCGGGCTTTCACGACGCTGCAAAAATTAAATAATCTCGATATTCGTAACTTGTTTCTTGAGGCTTGTAATTTACCGACAATTGAAGAAAGAGTTCGTGGTTGGCAAAAAGTGGATGGAGCTTTAAGAACGGCTGGCATTAGAACACTAGCGGAAGCTGTTGATTTATCTGATGTTATTCACCTTATACTTAGGAATGGAAGAGGTATACCAGGCATTTGGGATGAAGATCCGGTTGCTCCTATGCGTTTAGGACTTCTTCGACTAGATTCGTTGGACATAGGTGAAAATAACAATTTACTTAAGCTGAACGGACCGGAAATAACTCTGGGACATATAAAATATGGAACAGCGATACCTGTTGCATGTCCCACATATGGAGATACAACTCCATGCAAAGTAGGAGATCTGACAAGTCATTTAGGAACGCCCGACTCCTTATCAGTAATTCCTCTTTTTCCTAGGATTGAACTTTAAATAATTAAAACCTGCCTGTTTTACATTCTATCTTTAATCAATATATAATGAATTTATATGCTCTTCGGTTTCCACGAGTACCGTCGTTCTATTGCCGAACATGTCTCAAAACAAAATAGAGTATTTTTTACTGTTTTATCTCTTTTTATAACAGCAATTCTTACCGTTGTCGCATATGGATATTTCTATTCTCCAGCATTTACAATTCTTTCTATTGCAAGCGAGGAATCTATCTCCCCATTACCTGACAACTATACTGCCCCACTTGAACAAACAAGGACGATTACTTCCGACCGCAAACAGGTGATCGGCTTTCTTCCCAGTTGGTCAATCGCCCAAGACGCGCGGGTTTATCCCGAGTATCTTGATCAGATAATATATTTTGGTATCGGTATAGACCAGCACGGCAACCTGATGAAGGTTGATGACAAAGCGCAACCTTTGGTAGAGTGGAGCTACCTGAACTCCGATTATTTTAAAACCCTTCAAGATAAATCAAAAAAAACTAAAACCAAGATACTCGTTGCCATAAAAAACTTTGATAATACATCTATTGATACGTTGATTGGGAATGAAAACTATACAAATAATGCAGTAACACAATTGACAAAACTAGTTGATGACTACGATCTTGATGGGATAAATATTGATTTTGAGTACTTTTCAGATATCGAAACTCAAACTCTTCAAAATTACAACCGCTTTCTCACGACTCTCTCATCTAAACTTAAAGAGATCAAATCCGATTCTGTCTTGTCGGTTGACGTAAATGCTACTGTTGTTTACAGAGATAACGCCTATGATATGGTAAAAATCGGTGAAGTCGTCGACCAAGTGATCATCATGGGTTATGACTATCATCGGGCAACCTCGATCTATGCCGGCTCCGTCGCCCCGATCGACGCGGAAAGGGAAGATCCAAGTATTCGACAGACTATAAACTCACTTGAAGGCAGAGTTGGTCGCGAAAAACTGATTTTAGGAATTCCGCTTTATGGATATGAATGGCAGACGTTTTCAAAAGAAAAAAATAGCAGAACAATGCCCGACACAGGTGCGATTGCGACCTACAAACGTGTCCGGCAGCTTATCACCGGTCGGGACGATGTAGAGCTCAACTTCGATGAAACGTCGCTTACTCCCTGGCTTACTTACAATCAAAACGGGCTGATCAAACAAATTTATTATGAAGATGAAAGATCAATACTTGAAAAAATAAAATTTGTGCAACTGAACGACCTTGACGGCATTGCTCTCTGGGCACTTGGATATGAGGGTGACTACGTTGAGCCTTGGGCTATAATAAAAGAGAATATTCACAACGAATGATATAATTTTAAACAGCCATCTTAGCTCAATGGCAGAGCAGCGGTTTCGTAAATCGTCGACGGGAGTTCGATTCTCCCAGATGGCTCATGTCACACTTATCTCGTCATCGCCGAAAGCAAGGAAACAAAAGATTAATTTTCCTAATTATCATAGGTCTGGTTATCTTGTTTGTGACTTTTCAAATAGGCCTAAACTCTCTTATAAATGCCGCAATTTTTGTGAATAGCATATTTTCTCCGGATAACAAAAATGTGGCCAAACAATCAGATACCTTTTATGGTTTGCTTGATATAGACGAGCCACCAAGTGCCACCAGTTCGGCAAGTCTGAAAATATCAGGTCACACTGCAGAGTATGACACTGTCGATATTTATCTCAATAATATCAAAGTCGACAGTGCGACCCCGAAGTCAAGCGGTGATTTTTCAAAAACCATAGGCTCCTTAAGAAGTGGAAATAACACTATTTACTTTGTGGCAAACACGGCAAATGATAAACAAGAAAAAAAATCGGATACTTACAATGTTGAATACGTCAGTGAACCACCGCAGCTTGAGATCGAAAGTCCAGCAGATAATGCCAAAGTCGCAAGTCAGGAAATTGAGGTCAAGGGTACTACTGACAATGGTGTCACGCTCAAATTGAACAATCTTCCGGTTGTCGTCGACTCACAAGGCAACTTTAAATCTTCTTACAGACTCAAGGATGGTGAGAACAAACTGGAGCTCATTGCAACAGATATCGCCGGCAATGAGACCAAGAATACGCTTATCGTGACCCGTGAGAAGGACGAGTAGTCTGACTTATAGCGATCATACTAAAGTAAACAAAAAGTATGAATGGGTGAAGTAACACATTGTCAAATATTGATATTAGAGAAAGAAATAAAGTTGAATAGAAGGCAAAGCCGCCAGGTTTTCCCAGATCCCATAAAACCCATAAATACAAACCAAGACCGATAACTCCCAATGTTACAAGAATTATTAAAAAGCTGGAATGAAACGATGAGCTGGCATGGGAAGGATTGTATTTTTCGACAAGCAAATTTTCTTCAAGCAAATCTTTCTCAAAGCGGATATGATTGTAGCCGATGCCGATGATCGGAGACTTCAGCCAGATTTTTATAGCCTTCTGATAATCGATTATCCTGGTCTGAATTGAGGAAGTACGCAAAAGGTTCAATCCCTCGCTTTGCGGTTTTGGTACAGTAATAAATACTAACAGAATAATTAATATTCCAAATAAAATCAGTTTTAACTTTTTTCTAAATATAAAAAGTAGAGTAATAACAAACGCGATGATCCCACCTCGAGATATCGTCAAAACAATCATTATAGTTATGACTACTAATAAAAATAAACGATGAACAAGCGAGTGATTAAAATTGCGAAGAAAGTGGATGTTTGAGCGAGTGAAGCTCGAGTGAGCCCTCGCATTGCGAGGATGAGCGAAGAGATGAGCGGTGCCGACGTTAAGTCGGGACGCGAGTTCACTTTCAAGCATATTTTGATCACGAGCGAAAAAATATAAAAATATGAGTCCATACATCCCTACCGCTATCTGCGGCTCAAAAAAAACTCCCACCATCCGATAAAGATGCGGATCCCAACCAAGATATGCAATATTTCCGATGTTTGGATAAAAAAAATACTGGATAAAAGAATATACAATTGTAAGAGCAAGGAAGTAATAAATGCCTTTCTGAAATATTGGTTTCACATCAGAATTTTTTTGTAAATAATCTTTTAACAAAATAAAATACAGAAAATATGCTTCTAACCGTAATGCATATAAAATAGCGATAATGTTCGCAAAAGTCCAATACCAAAACATCGATACAAGCAGGCTCAATATGAGCCATGTCATAAACACCAAAATGCTTCTGTTTGTTTTTATTAAATTCTTATTGAAAACCATTGGCAGCAGCAAGACTATAAAGACAACCAGAATAATTTCATAAAGATACATGTAAGCTGGATATGAACCAAATCCAATTCGTCCAATCTGACCAAATGAAATAATAAGCAGAATAAAGAAAAATAGAGCAGCAATAATTTTATTTAAAATTACGTTGTTGATAAGCTTTGGCACGGGTGAGGAATGAATGAAAACTCATAAAAAATGAATAAGCAAATCCGGCCGGCCCATCCAAGAAACCGAGTTTTATAAAGTAGGTATAAATAAATTTACAGACCGGAACAAACATAATCTCAGCAATCGATGGAGTATATCCTCGCAAAACAAGCTCTTGACTGGCAACTGTGCTGTAGTGATTTATATCATGCAGAAAATCAGTGACAGTCGGGTGAGGAAAATGATCTATATAGCCATTCAACTGACCTGTTTGACCGTTTGGCACAAACTCTTCATGCACACGCCGCGTCCAAACCCCTGAATTCTTTTTAACCAACCTGATAAAACCACGATCATAAGCTTCGGCGACTTCCCCGTGACTAAGTACTCTTCCCCACCAGTGATCACGTCGTTTTAAACGAAAGTTCGAAAAAGTATTTGAAATTTGGAAGTTGGACGTTGGACGTTGGACTTTATCAATTATTTCTTTCCTTAATTGATTAGATATCATCTCATCGTCGTCGATAAAAAGCACCCAATCGTGTTTCGCCAGATTCATCGCCAAATTTCTTTGTTTGGAAAAATCATCTTCAAGGTTCGATTTAACAATTTTGGCAGAATATTTTTTTGCAATATCTAGCGTCCTGTCTTTCGAATTATCATCAACAACCAAGACTTCGTCACAAAATCCGATTGATTTAAGACAAGCTTCAAGGCTTTTTTCGGAGTTATGGGTCAAGACAACAGCAGAAATCATACTTTATTATATACTGTTTTCACAATCTCCTCGAGAAGTTGTTTAGGAGATACTACGCGAAGTGGTAAAAACAGCTTTTGAATATCTGCTTTAAGAACGTGTTTTTTATCAAGTGAGACTAAGTGAGTACAATTGGTTAAATATGCTCCGGCAAAAAGATGAGCATCTTCTATATTGACTTTATCTTTATAAAGTACAACTTCTTCTTCGCGCATATGCTCACAAACCACGAGTCCACTTTGTGCAATAAATTCTTCAGTCTCGCTGCTTGATTTGTTGAGTTTTTCTGGTTTATCTTCCTCAAGCACTTCTTCAATCACTGTCTGTGAAGTGATACCTGTAATTGTTTTTCTTTGAATATATTGAAATAATAACGAAGAACCGCCTGTTTTTGACAAAAGTGCTGCAATAATTACTGAAGCATCAAAAAAAACTCTCATTTTTGCGGTATTAAAGAAAGGTGTTGACGCACTTTTTGAGCAAACACTTTCGGCAACTCATCATCTTTCAGAAATTCATTAATCTCCCTTGCTGTATACACTCGATAAGGTACTTTTTGGCTTTTAGTTGCTTCTATGACAACCTTATTTCCTTCCTTTTTTGCTCGCACCATATCACCGCTTCCGATACCCATCTCATCTCTCCAGCGTTTGGGAAGTGTAACCATGCCTTTTCCCAATACTTTCAACCACTCTTCCCGATTTGTATTAATAGCTTGACTCATAAGTTTAAAAAATTAACTTTCTAAGTTTTTACATTCTAATATATTGAACTTTTTTCGTCAACCATAATCAAGTTCATTGAAGAATGATGACTATAAGTCAAATCGTTACAACGCAAAAATTCACGAAACTCATATTTTCTATAAAGTTTTTATTTTTTATCATAGCTCATGATACAACTTCATGAGCTTTGTAATATAGCTTTTCCAGGAGAATGTTTTTTTCAGCTCATCAACATCTACTTCGCCACCATAGTCAACCCTAACTTGGTTCACAGTCTTTGTTATCCCAAATTCAATAAACTCCTGTTCATTGTTAACAACATGAACAAACTTTTTCATCTCCGAAATAACTGCTGATTTTAAAGCAACAACCGGACAACGCTGACTCAAAGCTTCTAGAATCGGGAAGTTAAAACTTTCATAATGAGACATGCATACATATAAAGCCGCCTCCTGGTATAAAACCTTTAATTTTTGTCTTGTTATTGTGGGAAAAACCAGTATCGTTTCCGATTGAAATCTATTAAATGGACCGACTAGATAAAGTTTAAAATTCGCATATTCATTTTTCCGTATCAATTTTTGAAAACATTTAACCAGCTTATTTACATTTTTTATTCTATGGTTCATGCCGACAAAAAGTAAATATTTTTTTCTTTTTCTTTCACTGTAAGTCTCAAAATCATAAGGTATACCGGGTAATAATGCTACGATACGATTTTTGGATGCAGGCGCAAAGTTTATAAGCTCATCTTTCACCTTTTCACTTGTTGTAATAATCTTACCGCTTTTAGATAAATAAACATGAAGCTGTATTTTCAGCCTTTCAAAATCCTTTTTGTAGAAACCGGGATAACGCAGAAAGGACAAACCATGAGAAAAGGCAAACATCTTACCTCGTGAAAAAAAAGGTAGCGCCTGATTGAGTCCAAGAAAAACATCCTGCCGCTGTGTGAGCTCTTCCCAAGATACACGCAACTTCATAAAACCTGATTTTGGGAGTACTTTGTAGGACAATCTTTTTTTTTGGAATGGTTTACTGCCACAAAAAGTGTAGGCAGTATATTTGTTGTTTCTGTCGTATCTTGATATGGCGCAAAGAAGATTTATAGTAAAAACATAATTACCATAACCTTGATCTACGCACAAACCACCGGCATCAATTGAAATATTAAAGAACATAGAAATATTGTAGTCGAATAACTGGTCTTTGTCTTTAAACTCACTAAAGAACTTTACGTTTACAACAAAATGGGGGCGAACTATTTATATTCAAGAGGCGTAATAGATACAGCCTGACCTTGAGAAAAAACATTTGGGTCATAAGTAGTAATCCCATTATCATCAGTAATGGCTTCATGCCATGATACTCCTACATCTGATAAGTTAAATTCAATATGTGCATTATAAAATCTATCTGAATCCTGTTGTTCAAAAAAATACTTTTGCTGGTTAGTCATTTCAACTCTTATCGAATTGCCAGGAATATCTTCACTTGCATAGCTTACCGTACCGTCGACCAAATTTATATCAGGTTGATAACCAACAAATTTAACTTTTGGAAAACTTGGAGCTTGTAGAGTGTATCCTAATGGTAGATGTGCACCTTCAGGTAGCTTTATTCTTCCTGGCGACATCATAGGAGACCACCACGGATGGTACTCTTTTTCAGTTCCAACGTTTTGAAGCATGTATAATATATATGAAGGTAAACCATCTCTATTAAGCGCTAATCCGTTTTGCCAATGACTATTAAGTACCTCTTGAACCAGTTGAACTCTTTCTTGTTCGCTAATATCAACAAATCTTGAATCAGTAAGCGTTACTTTATTTTTGTCTAAAATATTAAGTAGACTTTTTGCATCAATAATTGGTAAAGCTTCAGTGTTGTATATGTTAATTTTTGGTTGACATGCTGCAGCTAAAGCAGAAAAACCCGTTAAAGCTCCACTAATCAATAATTTTCTGCGTATTTCTAAGTTTGACATAACAAATAGTATTATACTATAAGTTATATTAAGTTACAAATTATTTCTTACAGAAAAATTAATATTGGTGCTCGTGCCTGGACTTGAACCAGGGGCCTTTCGAATGTGAATCGAACGCTCTAGCCAACTGAGCTACACGAGCATGTCATATTATACCCTCTATCGTTGTTTTTACTAAATCATTTCATTACAATTACTTATCTATGCGTATTGCGAAGGCGATAATTGAGTTTGTGATGGAGATTTTGGAAACAATTGTTTTTGTCGGATCGCTCTTTATAGTAGTTTATCTTTTTGTTGTTCAACCAAACCAAATCAAAGGCGCATCGATGGAACCGACATTCTATGACGGCAACTATATCTTCACTAGCAAAGTGACTTACAAGCTCCGCAAGCCCGTGCGCG
>MFZZ01000002.1:0-1556 GCA_001789555.1 Candidatus Roizmanbacteria bacterium RIFCSPHIGHO2_12_FULL_38_13 | reverse complement strand
ATAAAACGCATTATTGGCCTACCCGGTGATACCGTAATGGTCCAAGATCGTGAGGTCTATGTCAACAGTGTGAAGCTAAACGAACCCTATATTTCCGATAAAACAGAGATAATTATGAGTGGAGTTATAAAAGAGGGCGAACCAATCGTTATTGAACCGGATCATTATTTTGTAATGGGTGACAATCGTCCCAGATCTTCTGATTCACGTGAGTTTGGACCTATTTCTTCAAGCGCTATAGTGGGCCAAGTATTCTATCGATATTTTCCGGTAAATCTTATGGGACCGATAAAAAATGATTATGATAAGTCAGTGACTTTAATCCAATTCTATAAGACTTTCGTGGCCCGACTCGATAGCTTCGGCGGAAATGAGTCTGTCAAAAATCTGCTGTAACAGTTTTGAGGTCTTTTTAGTATCGTCAGCGAGCTCAAAACTCATTTTTCCTTTTATTCTTGACTGCAGTATCTCAATTTTAAGTTCGGGATAAATCTCTAACAACTTCTTTTTCATTTGGCGGATTTTATCCGGGTCGAGTCGACCGTCGTTGGTCTCAATATTGAATTTTTTACCTCTTATTAAAATTTCAGTTTGAGTAGTATTAAGGTTTTTTTCGAGTACCTGTCTATAAGCATCGATAATATCTTCTCTTTTTTTGAGTCGAGAGAGGATCATGAGATGCGCACAACTAACTTGACCAGCGTAATATCCGTCAACTACGATGTCCGGAAGATTCAATATTCGCAAATAATGAGAAATATACGACTGATCGTAATCTATTTTACTTGCAATTTCTTTGAGCGTCAGTTCATGTTCGATATGAAGATCGGAAAGATATCGTGCCTTCTTGAAGCAATCTTTTTCCGTTTTAAATCTTGAAATTAAATCTTCTGCGGAGGCTTCCATGAAATGTATTTTATACGATCTTGACGTATTTTTTCCCTAATCGCTGATAAAACGTGACTACTCCTTCTTTTTGAGCAATAAGAGTAAAATCCTTTGACAGTAGGACACCATGACCAGCATTTACTTTAGAACCACGTTGTCTGATAATGACGTTTCCAGGATTTGCTTTTTGTCCGCCAAAAAGTTTCACGCCTAATCTTTTTGAAATTGAGTCGCGGTTGCCTTTTACGGCCCTTTGCGCTTTGGTATGTGCCATATTTTATAATTCGACAACTTTTACTTTGGAAAGTCTTGGGCGGAAACCTCTGACTTTTCTGTATCTTACTTTTGATTTGAACTTGGCTACCCTGATTTTATCACCTTTTAAGTGACTGATCACCTCGAGTTTGGCCTTGTTTTTAAGCTCCGGTGTGCCAAGAGTTACTTTTTCATCCTTGTCAAAAGACATGAGGACTCTGGCTTCAACAGTTTTTCCCTCTGTAACATCCAGCTCATCGACGATGAGTTCGTCATTTTTGTGTACCAGATATTGTTTACCGGCGATTTGTACTATGGCTCCGTTATTCATGGTAAGTAATTATACCCGATGATCATGAGCCGCGCAAGCTAATTACGGCAGCGAATTGCAAGGTGAAAAATGTTACCCAAAG
>MFZZ01000001.1 GCA_001789555.1 Candidatus Roizmanbacteria bacterium RIFCSPHIGHO2_12_FULL_38_13 | reverse complement strand
TCACACTACTTTTTAACAACAAATATACTGTCAAAATACCTATTTAATTTTGGAATGAAAAAGTGGGAAACTCAGGAAAGTTATCTCGAGATGAAAAGCGAGGAGGCGATCGAGGTTATGATGTACCCGACGCCAGCAGACTTCTTTTACTATGGAGATATTTGAAACTTCACTCAAGATAATATTTTTTTTGTTTCTGTTTTATATAATTCAACCTGGGGTTGATCGAAGGCGTTTACGTCCATAAGTTTCCCAAGGAACATAATTTCTATCATCTTGAACTGTAAAAATTCACCAAGCGTTTTTTCTGTGATATCTTCAAAAACAATTTCAGTAAAAGGCAGTTCTTGATTTTGATAGGCTTTTTTCACTCCTTGAGTAATTGCGTCCATTATTTTTTGAATCGATTTTCCTGAAATAGCGCCAACAGTGTTAAAGATCATTTTTTGTCGTACTAAAATCTTTTCTTTCAGACCGTCTGCGTATATAAAAGTGGTAATTTTATCCCTTGGCCCGCCAAGATAAAGCTGTCCAACGGAGTGTAGATCGGTAGAACCTATAGATACAGTTGGGGTCAGACCTTTGCCATTTTTACCTATTCTCTCCCCTTGCAGCTGTCGATACCATTTTCCCAAAGACTCAATTTGCGGTAAGAAAATAAAATTATCATTGATATTTTTTCCTTGTTTATTATGAAGATAAAGTACGATCGCAGAGTTAACAGCTGGATTGTCTTCAGTGGTTTTTTTTAAACAAAAATCGCGCATATTCCTAGCTCCAAGTATCAGTTGATCGATATCGATGCCGGCGACCGCAAGTGGAAATAAACCAACTGCCGAAAATACCGAGTATCTACCACCCACCTTTTTAGGAATGATGAGGACATCTATCTGTTTTTCCTCTGCTGCGGTTTGCAGTTTTGAGCCAGAGTCTGTTGTAATAACAATGCGATCATTTATATCACCAAATTTATTTTGTAAAACATCGTAAACAACTTCCAAGTTCGCTGCAGTTTCAGTGGTACTTCCGGATTTGCTTATTGCGTTGACGAGAACTTGGTCTTTTGAGGACAGACTATTTATGAGACTTGTGGTCTTTGTTAGAACGCTTTCGTCTTGAGTGTCAAGAAAAATGATTTTTGGAAAACGTTGCGGTTCCAAAACATCATAATAGCCGTAAATAGCATCGTATATTGCCTTTGTACCTAAATTTGATCCGCCTATGCCAATAAGAATTAAATATTTAAGGTTGTTGGCAATTTTTTTATCCTTTAAACTTCGTATTTTTTTTACAAGTCCTTCATCAAAAGGAAGATTTATAGACGCTTCATCACTCTCGTAGTTATTTTTTTTGGCAACTTCACGGAGATGGTCTATGTAATTATTTAATTTCTGCGAGGTCTGAATCAAAGTTTTTTCATCAATAAGAACCGTATTTTTATAAAAAAAATTCATATGGTTTTAGCTAATGTATGTTTTTAATAAAGCTGTGTCCATGGTTTTTGCATGTATTTTATATTTTTGGACTCCGGCCGGAATTAGGCAAGAATGACCCTTTGAGACATTTATCAAGGTGTTACCAGACTGGATGTCCGCTCCCCCATCGCGGACATATAAATGTACAAATGAATCATTTGTTTGGTCATCAACATCTTCAAAGTTTTCAAAAATATCAATAGTATAATACGGGGTTTTTACGAGCGACGACCCCTGTTTTTTACGTGTTAACATACTAATATCATTGTTTTGAGGATTGGTGTCAAGAAAATGGAAATAGTCTTCGATGTGGATTTCCCGCAGTGTACCGTCATCTTTGATTTTTCCCTGATCAAAACTGCGAATTGTACAAAACTCATCTTTAACATCAAGTTGTACTTCGAAAATGATATTCCCACGAGGGTACTCATTTATTTTTTCTTCCCATGAATGATGGATGCCCCCTGCCGAAAGATCGATGAGATCGTATTTTTTTACATGATGAAGGTTGACAAACTTCCAAGGGTCTTTACTAATAATAAAATTTTCCGCCTCCTGACGAGCATAATTTACGGGTTTAGCTCCACTTGAAATTTGAAGGCTAAGAGCGTGCATAAATTTTTCTATTTCCTGGCATGTTTCCTTGTATTTATGCATATCCGCTTGTGTGTTAACACCGCATGAAATGTAACCGTCTTCAAGAAAATACCATGATTCGGGTTTTGGTTTCCAGCGTGGGTGCGCTTGACCGGGTTTTAAATGTAATTGAAAAGAGTTGCCCTTTGCTTGATTTAACTTGATAAGAAGAGGCATTCTGTCGTCTTTATCAGCAATTTTTTTTCCAAGCACTTGTTCTGATCCGGCCGCAATAAGATCAGCTAAAGAGACTGTATTTGGATCCTGCGCTAGCGCCGGAGAAAAATTACTATCATCTGAATTAGTTATTTGTGTGATAAGTTTGGATTCGCCGCTCAATTCATAACTTTGACCTATTTTGGCTGTTGGGTTGGTCATTTTATGTTTCCAGTTTTTTAGATTGGGTATATAATCACCACCCCAAGTTGGTTGTTCGATGAACTGTGGAAGAATGAGAAAAGGGCGTAAAATATTCATCTTTTATTTTTAAATGACACTATCTCTATATTATACCTTGCGCCAATGCAATTTTAGAATGAAAACTATTATAATGAAATTAATATCATGAAAAACAAACGCGGAGAAGTGTCGACCGTTGTCATACTTGGGACTTTTTTGGTTATTATTTTAGCGGTATTTTTAAATAATGCGACTCGGCAAAGAAACACCACAGATACTCGTGCCTCGGCGGGATCATGTAGGGACAATCCAGTGCCGCCGACCGATGGTTATATTTGGGTTGCAGACTGTACCAAGACTTGTAAAGATAATACAGAATGCGCACAAAACACATTTGATCCAAACAATGTTAACCCAGAGACAAGCAATTGGTGTTATCAGTTTGTTGAGGCAGATGGATTGGTTAACCATTGTCTTAAGCTACGAAAGACAGGAGTTGCCGCTCCAACCTCAACTAGTACTCCGACAGCTCCCACGCCAACACTTATCTCAACCTCAATTCCAACGGCGACACCAAAACCAACATCAACCGTCCCGCCTACACCTACATTCACAAAAATACCGACGCCAACAACAAGATCAACATCTGATCTAACTCGTGACAATGTCACTCCAATCCCAACATCAGCACCCACTTCCACCCCAACCCAAGTTTCAATTTCAGATAAAACACGTGAAAACGTTACGCCAACGCCAGTTTCGATATCTGATAAGACGCGTGGTAACGTCGACTCAATAAAAACGATAACCATTGACAATACTATTCAGGGCAAAGCATGTTTGGGCGATCCAAGTACAGATTATGGATGTATTGATATTTATGGTTTTTATTCAAATTAATATGAGAAATAAAAAATTGTTATTTAGATTAAAAATACTATCGTCACTTATACTCTCTTTTTTAATTGTAAACTTTGTTGCACCACAAATTTTTGTGAGGGATACTTCGGCAATGAAACCAAAAGTCCAGGCAGTATTAAAAATTGTTCCTTACACTATGTATGCTTATATTAGATATCCGTTTGACTCACAGGCAAGGGACAAAGCAATCGAACTAGCCTTCATGCAACAACTTCCTTTAAACAAAGACCTGTCTTACAGACAGATTTCAAAAGGAGTATATGCCGCAGAGGACGAAACCACAGAAATGGTTCATGTAAAAGTCGAGTCAAGAACACAACTTGAAGCAAAAACAATCACATTAAACAACGGTCAAACGTTAAAAATTTTTGTTCCTATCAAGTGACCTCTTGCCCCAACATAAATAGTTAGGTAGTATAAAAACATATGTATTTTGGACCTTTTTATTTTGACACCAAAGAAATATTTCTTATAATCGCTACATTATTACTTGGATTGGCGCTCTTATTTGATTGGCCAATTTGGTGGTTTGATAAACAAACATTGCTGACAATCACAATTCTCATGCTTGTAACTAAAGGTTTATTGCCGGCAATTCACAACGAAGCATATTTTATCCTTGCTTTGATAACGATTTTTTTAACACTATATATGCCAATTTTCCAGGTAATCTTATTCTATCTTATCGCCTTTATGTTTTTCAGGCTGCTTCGTGTGATCTAGTCATAATGGTATAATAATGACCAAACATGAAAAAAAAACTTCTGGTTTATGCCCGGGCTTTGAGAGTCAACCAATGGATAAAAAATCTCATAGTTTTTGCACCGATTTTGTTTACCGGAAAACTGTTTGATCCACGACTTTTTACTCAATCAACATATGCTTTTTTGATATTTTGTCTTCTTTCATCTACGTCATACATCTTAAATGACATCATCGACTACAACTATGATAAAAAACATCCGATGAAGAAATATCGCCCTATCGCGTCGGGCGCTATTACTATACCTCAAGCCACTTTTATTGTTTTTATATTAACTGTGATTTCGCTACTTATTTCACTTTCGTTTTCGATCTCATTCTTTTTCCTGGCTGTTATTTTTTTACTTCTTCATTTTTTTTATTCTCTTTATTTGAAGCGTTATCCAGTAGTTGATATTTTTACAATCTCTCTCTCCTTCGTACTTCGAACCTGGGGCGGCGTAGTCGCAACCGGGTACCATGTACCGATATGGCTTATCATGACAATATTTTTTAT
Organism: Candidatus Roizmanbacteria bacterium RIFCSPHIGHO2_12_FULL_38_13; assembly: GCA_001789555.1. Lineage (GTDB taxonomy): Bacteria > Patescibacteriota > Microgenomatia > UBA1406 > GWC2-37-13 > CAYNLS01. The sequence goes on along the minus strand of MFZZ01000001.1, from coordinate 35,493 downwards.
CTCACTTTTTATGGCAACTATCAAACGTCACGCGGAGCTTGTGACCCAAGGAGAAGGTACTCGTATATCTCTTTATCGATACAAAAATCATCTTTTGTATTTTATGGCAACCACATTCGCTTCCCTGACCATCGTCTCTTATGCTATGTATACATACACGCTCTATATTGACCCATCGCAGCAAACTATTTTTCGGGACAATTCGGTTTGCGATCGTCTTTATATGTCGGCAGAGGATGTGGATGAATGTGAGGAGCAAGATATTATCCGCATAATTCCCGAACTATTCCCGAACCTGGAGGCTCGTAAGCTCATGATGATCACCATACCGTTTGTTGTCTACGGAATTGCACGTTATGCCCAGCTATTATACGAGCGTGAAGAAGGGGAGAGGCCGGAAAAGATCATTACTACGGACAAACCTTTGTTAGCAACGATCTTCTTGTGGACTACTGCGATTGTCCTATTGATTTATATACTTTGATCCTGCTCACCACTTCTTACATGTAACCGAATGTCCATTAGAGTAGAGTGGTGTGGGCATCGGCACAGAATACTCACTACAGGGTGTGTCGTTAATCTTTATCGACTGAACGTAGATATTAACATCAGCCGCCGGTTCAGCAGGGGGAACAATTTCGCCACACCAATTAAGTGGGTCTGTCGGATCAGCTGTGTGCTTCTTGCAGTAGTCATTTATGAACTCGACTTTAATCTTGTCAACATCAGACACAACAGCGCTGGAAAAAAAAGCAGTATGATCCTTCAGACTATAAAGATTTCGATCCAAAGTTATTAATTTGGTTTTTGCTGGATCATTGTTAATTGTTATTTTCATAATAGGAGCGTCAACTTTGTCAACATCCGGGCCATTTGAATGGTTGCTGGCATTTATTACGATATTAGTATCGTATTTATTAAACCCAGGTATCCTCAATATATCCCGTCCTATGAGTGAAACCAGTAAGATCGAAGAAAATACAAATATGAGTCCGATTATAGATCCGACTATATAACTTCTGCCTATCTGTATCTGCATCGAGTTGCCCTGCGCCGTGATGAGAAGAAATGCTCCATAAAGCAAGGCAAGAAACCCAAGTACTCCGGTGACAGGAAAGATAAGCTTAGTCAGTAAAAAATTGAGTAATCCACCTGCTGCTCCAGGATCTTTAAATGTGCTTAAAGTAGTATCAATACAGCCAAGCTGGGTATAGTATTTACCCGGGATTGGTTGCACTGGTCTTGCCAGTTCCTTTTTTTCCTCGGGAGACAAGTTGCCTGTTGGTTCAACTACCTTCAAAGTATGATTTGCACTTGGTTCACCTTTTGTGACATCAGGATATAGACAATCACGACATTTTTTCCAGTTTTTTATCCAGCCTTCTGATATTACTTGAGGGTGTTGGCTTTGACAGTATCCACATTCATCACATTCTGCTAGACGTTCTTCAGATAATACAAATGAAGGAGAGAGGAGAACAAAAAAAAATGTCAAAACAATTACAAATCGCTTCATAGTTTATGCTCATTATACATAAAATTCAACCTCCAGTTTGTCACTGTTCTCCAGTGGTTTATAATGATACTATGAAAGGATTTGTCAGCATAATTTTTACCATTTTTTTGTCTTTATTTTTCATCGCTACTGTTTTTTTTGTGCAGGCAGATGAGCTTGATGATATAAACAAACAACTTGACGAACTAAATAAGTCATTGTCATCATCAAAAGTGGCAACCGCACTCAATGAACAGGAGCTTGCGAAGTTAAACTCGCAGCTTGACGCCATCAAATCACAGGTCGTCCAAATCGAAACCGATATCAAAAAAAAAGAGCTTGACATACGTGCCGGCGACAATAAGTTAAAAGAACAAAAGAAGCTTTTGGACCAACGCATCGCTTCTCTTTATAAGAACCGCGGTAAACAACAGGATGCTTTGTTGCAGCTTTTGGTCACTGACAATCTTTCGATATTTCTCAAGCAATTCACTTACCAACAAACCCTGCTTGACAGTGACCGCAGGTCTATTGTTCGTGTTGTTTTTCTGGTAAAAGACCTGGAAGAGCGAAAGCTGGCGCTTGAAGAGGAGAAAGAAAGATTGATACCGATCAAAGAAGCAGTGGCCAAACAATCGGATTTTCTGTACGGGGAAGTCGCTAGTGCAAAAGAGTATGAAGGACATTTACAACAACAGATAGTTCAGTTATCCGCCAAGCAGCAAGAAATACTTTCACAGCGTCTGGCAAGTTTGAATTTACCTCAAAGTTTAGGAGCAGGACCGTTGATTTGTACAGATGATCGTAATCGTAATCCCGGATTTGGCAATGCCATTGCTTTTTTCACATTCGGCATTCCTCACAGGATCGGAATGAGTCAATATGGCGCAAATGGTAGAGCCAATGCCGGACAAAGTCATGAAGATATTTTACGCGCTTATTTTAACAACATTTCATTTGAGAACCGCAATGCGCGTATTAAAGTTCAGGGATTTGGAGAGATGGATCTTGAAGAGTATATGTTGGGTATTTATGAGATGCCAAATAGTTTCCATATCGAAGCGCTCAAATCCCAAGCAGTAGCCGCTCGTTCTTATGCTCTTGCATACACAAATAACGGCGCAAATGAGATCTGTACTACCCAATCATGTCAAGTTTATAAAGGCGGCAATAAGGGCGGTACATGGGAGCAAGCGGTAAAAGAAACAGCGGGAAAAGTAATGGTCGCAGATGGACAACCAATAACTGCTTGGTATGCATCAACTGCCGGTGGATATACTTTTACAAATGATGTCGTGTGGGGCGGATCACAGCGAAGTTGGACAAAAAATTTACAGGACGGAGCTGGTCCTTACAACGGTTTTCAAGACGTCATCAGCAACGCTTATGATCGCGACTCTCCATGTATGTACGCCGCTCAAGGCTGGCGCGATGAGTATGATAAATCTGCATGGCTTAAATCAGAGGAGGTTGCCGATATTGTAAATACGCTTTTATTGGTTAAAAAAGATTCGTCAACTGCTGAAAATTTGTATCAAACCGATAAACCTAATCCTGCCGGAAAAGAGACTTGGAGTGCGGAGAAAGTAAGATCCGAGCTTGGTAGCTCGGCGATCACCACTGTAAACGATATTTCGGTAAGCGCAGATTTTGGTTCGGGCAGAACGTCTACAGTTACAATTAACGGCATCTCATTTGGCGGGTCGGAGTTTAAAGATAGATTTAATCTTCGAGCACCTGCTAATCTACAAATAGTCGGCCCGCTTTTCAACGTTGAGCGAAGGTAGGTTTTTTAAATTTAAGAAGATAATTTATTCCTAACTGCGTAATTAGTGAAACTATCAACAAAACGATACTCAACAGCCACCACGGTATCGCTTTGTAGTTAAATGTCCCAATGACGACTGATAAATAAAAAAAATGGATGAAAAAGAGTGAATATGAATATCTGCTCATAAAATCAAAAAAAGGCTGCATAGGTTTTATAAATTTCGATAACAAGTTATGAAATACATATAAAACTGTGATCCAAAACATTCCATAAGCAAGATAATAGATGTTTGGAGGATATTTGTTTTCCGTGAAAACAAGTGTTTTATCTTGTCCTAACAAAAGGTATATGCCGATAAAATATATCAATATCCATGATATTGCCGAAATGGTTAAAAATCTCATTTTGTTTTTTAAGGTAACAAGAAAATATGTAAATAAAAGAACCGCGCTCCAAGGCAGCCACATAATGAGACGAAAATGAAAAGGGAATTTAATAAACAATAACAACACCGTAGATAAAAAAGAGATTGACGTAAAGATCCACAGATATATTGATTTTCTACTTAAAAAACGAATAAAAGGCAAAAGCAAAAGATAATATAAAAATAAAACAACTAGCCAGTTTAGGTCTCGGCCGCCAAAAAGCAATACTTGTTTTAAAACGGAAGTAAAATTTAAAGGTTGATTTTTAAAAATTAACAAGTATAAAAAATAAACCAGTAGATAAATGTAGTAGGGAACAAGAAGTCTTTTTATGCGTTTGAAAATATAGCTGAAGTTAAATGGCGCGTCTGATTTTTTTTCAAAATATAAATATGCGGAACAAAAAGTAAATATTGGTACGACAAAATGAGCATAATCCCAGATTAGATAAGTGGTTTTGTCAGATAAATAGAAAGCGCTGACGTGAATGACGACCATGACGAGCATTGCAAATCCGCGTAAGAAATCGATCGTGGTGTTTCTTTCCGTCATTCACTTATTATAATAAGTCTTAATCCCCCCGTGGAGTAACTTTCGCTCGCTCAAATCATTTGTTCGTGTGACGTTTCGCGTTACACGTTACACGATGCGCGATATAATATATCCATGTCAAAACGAAATCCCATCATAGAAGTTTTATTGTGGCCGGTGAAGTTGATAATTTTTCTTCTAAAAACGGTCATCTTTGCCGCCTTTATCATCGGCGGTTGGTTTATCTTCCAAATGTTTGGTATATTGCCGGTGCAAGTTCCGGTGTCCGGTGCTTCGATGTTGCCTACGCTTCCCGAGGAAGGACTTGTCGAGTTTCAAAGATATGTTTCTGATCCGCGAATACAGACAGTCTTGCCGCAAAGAATAGAAAAGGGCGACATAGTTGTTTTTGAGAATGAAAAAACAGCCAAAGAACTGCAAAAACAGGAAAAAGATGAGTCGGGTTTTGTTAAGCGAGTGATTGGATTGCCCGGTGACACAGTCTCAATTCGAAACGGATTTGTTTCTGTTAACGGTAAGTCAATCGAAGAGCCATATATATTACAACCGCGCTCTACATTTGGCAGCACCGAAGTAAAAGACTGTCAAGAACTCAAGGTGCCGCAGAACAAGTTATTTGTGCTCGGCGATAACAGAAAGATCAGTATGGATTCTCGTCAGATAGGAATGGTTTCTTACAATGATATTGAGTATTATATCCCATTTGAAAAACAGGAAAAAAAATTTTCTAACAAATGGCGAGACCCAACACATGATCTTGATACAGAGTTTGAATCGTTGTTTGACTCGTCCGAGTATCTATCATTGCTAAATGAGGAACGAAGAAAAAACAAGTTAGACCCGCTAAGCTATGATCCCAAGCTTGAACAATCTGCAAGGTTGAGAGCAGAGGTGATGCTCAAATATGACGATTTTTCTTTTGAGGCTAAAAAAAGCAGATATACAATGGAACAGGCAATGGGTGACGTAGGTTACTCAAACATTATTTTTGGTGAGTTCCCGATGACAGGTTATTACACTGCAAAAGAGCTTTTTGAGGCCTTTTTGGAAAGGCCAGGAGCACACGATTTTTTATTAAATCCGGATTACGATGATATCGGGGTCAGTACTTTTGTTGGTTCTCTAAATGGTTGCCCGGTACAGGTTGTCATCCAACACCTAGCTGGCTTTGTTCCACCAAACTACGGGACAGGTGAAATCGCAAGTTGGAAAGAAGGACTGGTGAGATTAAAAAACATCCAGCCGGGTTGGCGGGATCTTAAAAAAACAGAGGAGTTTTACAATCAGTATAAAACCGAAATTGATCGTGTGAATGAGATTATTGACGTGCGTATTTCGCGTATGGAGCAAATTGTAAAGAGAATGGAAGCAAATGAGTGGTTTAATGATGAAGAAGATCAATGGATAGATCAAGATCAAGAACTTACAAAAGAACAAAATGATATTGCCGATAGGTTAAACGAGTCGATCAGCAAGTTTTGATTGCATATTTTTTTCTGCTTCAGATAGTAACTTTGTAGCTTTATTCGTTAACTTAACTATTTTACTTCTCTTATCAAGAGGGCTTTCCTTAACAGCAATAAACTTTCCTTTTTCAAGCCCGTTAACAAGCTCTGTAACAAATGGAGGCTCAACACCAAGTTCGGTTGCAATTTCACCGAATTTTAACCCTTCAATACTTTTGTGAAGTAATCCCAAAACCATCCAGTCGACCGCAGAAATTTTATAGGCTTTTAGATAGTCGTCAACTTTATTTTTCAGTAAACGGTACGACTTGGCCTTAAGTCTAAGAAGATCATAAGTTTTAATTGTTTTTTTAGAACCGATAAGTCGCTGCAGCGCGTTTTTTAACATAAAGGTTAAGTTTATGAAAGAACAGTATAAACTAAGCTTGTTTAATTATCAAGTTTAGGCAGGGTTGACTTTCACTTAAAAAAAGAGAAAATGATAGTATGACGCAAGAAAATCTTTTATCACAATCTGCAACTCCACTACCACCTTCGCTTAATCCACAGATTTTATATTCGTGGAAGGCGCCGCTTCGCGCATATAAAAAGAGGAGCAAATACATTTTGCGTTTTTATATTACTGTCGCGCTACTACTTTCAGTCATAATATTTTTTTTGGGTGATCATATACTTATTATTCCTATCTGGTCAGTATTATTTTTATTTTATGTCTTGACTATTACTCCGCCACCAGAGATCGAAAACAGGATCACAAAGTTTGGCTTGGAGACTGCCGGCATCACTCTTCGTTGGGAAGCTCTCTCACATTTTTATTTTACTTCTCGTTTTGGGTTTGAGATTCTTACCATAGTGACCCATGGACCTTATTACTTTCATGCCTATTTGGTTATTCCAAGAGACAGTACAAAAAAACAAGTAATGAAAATCCTTGCCGAACATATCGTTTATCAGGAAAAGCCAACTTTGACTCTTACCGACCACATCATTAAATGGCTTTCATACCTTATGCCAGATGATGAAAGTCCAGCAGGCAGTGAAACAGGTTCTAAAAACGATAAGGAAGACAGGCAGATCGCTGGCATCAAAGATACTCTTGCATCTTTTTTCCAAAAACGACAGAACTCATCTCCTGCACGCCAAAGCGTCGTCCCCAACGAATAACACCCTCGTCGGTACTAACAAGATAGGCTTCTTGTTCCCGCGCAAGCATGATGACTTCAAAATCACTTTGACTATCGATAAAGTTCGTTCTTGTCGCATTGCGGTAACGTTCTCTGAAGGATTTAATTATTGATCCAACGGCAATTTGAAACTCTTTTTTTGGCAGTTCTTCATGGCCCATAAAATCGGTTGCTGCTTTTGTGATATTCTCTTCGGCAACATTCATGCCTCGATAGGCTCGAGTACGACACTCATCGATAAATTCGGCCATTACAGACGACGACACCATAATCTCCGATAAATTGGGGGTTTTGATAGTCACTGCGGTAAAAAAATCATGTAAAAAAGGTTGTCTCGGGTTTTCAAAAAAACTTTCTATCTCTTCTTTGATGCTAGGAGGCATATAAATTAAGATTTTTTCTTTGGCCCGTCCGAAAGCCTGATGAAGATTTTTAATGATGGTTTCTGTTTTGTCTCCAATTCCCATCCGGCCTTCCATATTAAACAAAAGATTTGTGTCGATGACATATTTGTCCATATTGGATTATTATAGCAGAGAGTAAGAGTCAACCGTATTTGTCAATATTTTGATTGACAATCTGTACAAAATTATGTAAGATTTATTTATGGCAAATATATTACCTATCACCAAAGCGAGAGAAGAACTTACTTCTTTGGTGGAAAGCGCAAAAAATAAATTAAGCCACTTTGTTATTACGGTAAATGGATCACCGGCTGCCGTTTTAATCTCTGCCGTTGAATATGAATCTTGGAAAGAAACGAATGAAATTCTTGCTGATTCCCAGCTTGTTAAAGCTATCAAACAAGGTGAGAAAGACGTACAAAAAGGAAAAGTTTATGACTGGGAAGATGTAAAAAAAGAATTAAAACTTCCTACTTCGCACGATGTATCAAATAAAGCTTACCGCTCAAGCAAAAAAAGAACTTAAAAAAATAAAGTTACTTCATCAAAAAGCAATTGACGCAGTTTTTGAAGATTTGAAAGAAAACCCTCGATTAGGAAAACCATTAACTCGTGAATTAACAGGAAAATATTCTTATAAAATCGGAGTCTATAGACTTATTTATAGTATTAATGCAAAAGATAAAATTATTTTTATTTTAACTGCTGGTCATCGTTTAACTATTTATAAATAATTTTTATACCAGATTGGTTTTAAAACAAAATTTACAGCAGTTGTATACACAATGGACTAGTTACAGCATGTTAATTCATATTTTAGACTTTTGCTATAATCAATTCTGATGAAAACAAATGTAGCTTTTACAGATATCATTCTTGAGCTCCATGTACCAAATTTTAATCTTGTAAAAGACTTTTATGGGAAATTAGGTTTTAAAAAAATATGGGAGTACCTTCCTAAAGATGAAAGTGGTTATCTAGTTATGTGTAGAGAAAAAAGTATACTGGCGTTTTATTGTGGAAACGAACAAGTTTATAAGCATCCGTTTTTTAAAAGATTTTCTAAAAAGACACCAAGAGGGTATGGAGTTGAAGTTTGTATTTATATATCTGATCAGAAGATAGAAGATTATTATAATTCTCTTTTAAAAATTTTACCCAGTAGTCACTTTGCGCAGAAGTTGGAACTGAAACCGTGGGGAAGAAAGGATTTCCGTTTAACTGATCCATTCGGATTTTATATTTGTATTAGAGAACCTGATAATATTCTGGTTAAGTAAAAAAACGCACTACATCAAGGTTAATATAATCCATTTAAATGAATACTCAAAGAATCATTAAACAAATAAAAAAAGGATATCCAGGGAAAAAAGTTATTCTTGACCCACCGGAAAATCCAACGGAAATTATTTGTGAATTAGAATCTACGTCAGATCATCCTGAAAAAAGTATTGCATTGGCGATTGTAGGTAAATCTAAATCGCATTTTCATAAAAAATCGACTGAAATTTATGAAGCAGTAAAAGGAATATTAACTGTTTATAAAGATGGAAAAAAATACATTCTCAAAGAAGGTGAGAAATTAACAATAGAACCGAACGTTGTCCATTATGCTGAAGGCAATGAAGCCTGGTTTTTAACGTATTCAGAACCTGGTTGGACATTTGAAGATCATATTTTAGTCTGATAACTGATGGCAAAGTACAGTACTAAATTCGATTCTGGCTTTAGAACAATTCAACTACGGTATCCCACTTATTAGTGGGGCTTTCTTATAACTCAAAAATTTAAAAAAGTATTATTAAAATATAAATGTAAGAAATTCTTTAAATTTGATTACTATAGTAATCCTAATATTTTTGAAAGCTTCAAAGTAGTAAAACGATTCCCATCCATTTTTACCTTAATTAACAAGCTAATTTTAGGTTTATGTTCAAAAAAGATAGAGCTACGATGGTATTTTATTACAGGCTAAAGTAGTAAAAACTGGTGGAAATTATTGATGCGTTTTGATATAATAAGTACTATTGAAATCCTACAATTAGTGGTATACAGTTAAAATGCACCCAAGATATGAAGTGTTTTTTTTGCCAGCATGAAAATACGGAGGTTATTGAAACACGCGTTTCGGATAACAAGAGCACGATACGCCGCCGCCGATCATGTCCTAAGTGCAAGCATAGATTTACGACTTATGAGCGAGTAGAGGAGTTACCTTTACTTGTCATAAAAAGAGATAAAAAGAGAGAGCGTTTTGATCGTGACAAGCTAAGACAAGGAATATTTAAAGCAGTCGGCAAGACAACCGTGACCGCAGATCAAGTCGAAAACATCATCAACCAAGTAGAGCAGCAAATAATGCATTTGGGGAAACAAGAGGTAGAAAGTCAGGATATAGGTAACGCAGTGGCTTTACGACTTAAGGATATTGATAAAGTAGCCTATATTCGGTTCGCCTCGGTATTTCGCAGATTTGTTGACGTTGAGGAGTTTGAGCACGAGTTGAAGAAGTTGTTGTAATAGCTTTTTAGCTACTTAGCTTCTTAGAAATTAAAATCTAAAAAGCTACGACGCTAAGAAGCTAATTTCTTACGGGTTCTCTGGAAAAGATTTACACCTAATTATTAATTTTCTGTTTCTCTATAACTATTATGAAACTATCCGGTGTCTCAGAAAAAGTATTTCTTGATAGATATTCTCTTAAAAGTAAAAAAGGTGATCCAATTGAAAAAACCCCAAATGAGATGTGGCGCCGGATTGCTGGTGCGGTGTCTAAGCAAGAAAAATCATCAGTTCGTAAAAAATGGGAAAAAGCATTTTACGAAGCCATGGAAGATTTTAAATATGTCCCGGGAGGGCGCATTCTCGCTGGTGCGGGGACAGGATATGCGGTGACTTTTTACAATTGTTTTGTCATTCCCTCTCCTGCCGATTCGCGTCAAGGTATCTTGAAAACCCTTGGTGAGATGATCGAGATTATGGCGCGAGGTGGCGGAGTAGGTATAAATATTTCTTCTTTGAGGCCAAAAGGTGCTCGTGTAGAAAAAGTGAACGGATTTTCATCCGGACCTTGTAACTGGGCCGAAATCTTCTCGCTTGCAACTAAAGATATTATTCAGCAAGGAGGCACAAGACGAGGCGCACTCATGCTCATGTTGTGGGATTGGCATCCGGATATTGAAGAGTTTATCACTGTGAAGCAAGATCTTTCACGAATCAATGGAGCCAATCTTTCGGTCTGTGTTTCAGACAGTTTTATGGAGGCAGTTAAGAAAGACGCTGATTGGCCGCTTATTTTCCCCGACAAAAACGATCCGGAATATGATGAGGTTTGGGATGGAGATATAGAAGCATGGAAAGCCAGAGGTAAGAAAATTAAGGTCTTTAAAGTCGTTAAAGCCAGAAAAATTTGGGATCTCATTGGAGAAGCTGCTTGGCGCTCGGCAGAGCCTGGAGTTGTTTTTATGGAACGCTATAATAAAATGCACAACAACTATTACTGGAATCGCATCATATGTGTAAATCCTTGTGTCACAGGTGATACTCGTGTAGCCACGACAAATGGGATAAAAACAATAAGCCAATTATATAAAATAGGATTACCCTTTCAGGTTGTAGTAAATGGGAAAAATTATCTCTCTACGCCTGTAAAACGCACAGGTATAAAACAGGTATATAAGCTTGCTACAAAGGAGGGTTATCAGCTAAGATTAACAGAAGAGCATAAAGTATATACTTCGATAGGGAAAAAGGAGGCGGGAAAACTTCGAAAAGGAGACAAGATACTTGTTTCAACGGGGGGTTATTTTGGCGTCAGAGGGAGCTTAGAAGAAGGACGAGTGTGGGGTTGGCTTGTAGGTGATGGTTCTTTAAAAAAAGACGTTGCAACATTATATTTTTATCGTGATGAGAAAAAGGAACTCGCGCCCCAGTTTGCATATATGGTCGATCAGATGGTTGAGGGAAAGCAGTTGATAGCCAGAAGTTATCCTGTAAAACCACAATATATTGACCAAGAAGATAAAGCGGTTGTTGAGTCTGTACGACTGTGGAGGATGGCAGCAGAATTAGGATTGACTCACGGAAATAAATATATCGTTCCATCGGCGGTATTTGAAGGTTCTGAATCATTGCAACGAGGATTTTTGCAAGGACTTTTTTCTAGTGACGGCACCGTTATTGGTACGCTTGAAAAAGGTGTGAGTGTACGACTCACTTCAGTTAGTTCTACTCTTCTTGGCCAGGTACAAGAACTTTTATTAAATTTTGGGATTTTTAGCAAAATTTACAAAAATCGTCGTTTAGAAGGGGAACGATATTTACCTGATGGTCACGGTGGGAATAAATTGTATCACTGTAAGTCATATCACGAGCTTGTTATTTCCAAAGAAAGTCTAATCAAGTTTTCAGGTCTAATCGGATTTCTCCAAGAAGTAAAGCAGAATAAACTTCAATCCTTTTTATCCTTATACCAACGTGGCCCGTATAAAGAAATATTTATGGCCACATTTGAATCTTTGGAGAAAGATGGTATTGAAGAAGTGTTTGATATAACAGTTGCTGACGTTCATCGTTTTTCTGCAAATGGATTGATTGTTTCAAATTGCGGTGAAGAAGGACTTCCGGCTTGGGGAGTCTGTAATTTAGGATCGATAAATCTTTCCGCGCTTGTAAAAGGGAATGATGTTAATAAACCCGGCAAATTCGACTTTCGTAATTTAAAGCAAGTGGTCCATATGGCGGTTCGTTTCCAAGACAATGTTGTCGACATGGATCCGTATGTTTTCCCGGGCATCAGAAAAACTCAACTTGAAGGAGAGAGGCGTGTCGGTCTTGGCACCATGGGTTTAGGTGATGCGCTTATTAAGCTTCACATTCGCTATGGTTCTAAAGAGTCGTTAAAATTTATCGATAAAGTGTATAAAATGATCTGTCATGAGGCTTATAAAGCTTCTGCTAATTTGGCCTCTGAAAAAGGAGCTTTCCCAAAATTTGACGGCAAAAAATTTATAAAAAGTGGTTTTATGCGCAAGATGCCTGCAGCTATTAGAAATATCGTGAAATCAAAAGGTATTCGCAATTCGGTGCTTCTCATGCAGGCGCCAACCGGCTCCACTTCACTCATGGCAGGTACGACATCGGGGATAGAACCCGTGTATGAGTTTGAGTTTATCCGTCGAGATAGATTGGGGCAACACACGATGCGTCATTATTTATATGAAAAATGGTATAAAGAACACGAAAAAGAAATTAAATCCGGAAAATTGCAAAGACCAGATTGGTTTGTTTCGGCCAACGATCTTTCGCCCGAGGACCATGTGATGGTGCAGGCCGTGATCCAAAAATATGTCGATGCTTCAATCTCCAAAACTGTTAATGCTCCAAACAACCATACCGTTGAAGATGTCAAAAAACTTTATACTCTCGCTTATGATCATGGGCTTAAAGGTATTGCCTATATGCGAGAAGGTTCGCGAATGGGAGTACTGACACGCCCCTCCGACGCTTCGGCCATAGGCCGATCCGCCTCTGGCGGAAAAGCTATGAAGGGCAAGAAGGAAGATGAAAAAAATCTACCACGACCAGTTTCACCTGCCGTCAAACCTAGGCCGATGGTGGTACACGGATCAACATACCGTATCAATACGCCTGTAGGTCGAGCTTATATCACTATAAATACCAATGGCGACAATGAACCACATGAAGTATTTATTACTGTCGGTAAGGCAGGAACTGATGTATTTGCAATGGCAGAAGGATTAGGAAGAATGATTTCAATGTATTTTAGAAGTACTGCTCATTTACCAACAGAAGAGCGTATCAATAAAGTCATTGATGAACTGCAGGGCATCGGCGGCGGTCGAGCGCTCGGATTTGGTAAGGATCGTATTCGTAGTCTGCCTGACGCAGTGGCAAAAGTATTGACAATGCATTTCGAGCACCTGCAAAAACAACAAGTCGTAAATGCAGATGGAAATGGCAATGGCAACGGAAAAGCCCATGAAGTTGAATTAGTAGGACAGGTAGAACAGCCAACCCTCATCGAAAACGACACCACTAGTCCTATTGTTGCCGCGCAGACGACTCAAGAAAAACACTATGATATTTGTCCTGACTGCGGACAGGCGCTACTTGCGCGTGAAGAGGGATGTGCCAAATGTTACGGCTGTGGACATTCGGAGTGTTAGATTTTAACTTATAACTTATAACTTGTAACTTGTAACTTACAAACTCCTAACAGTATTTTTTATTGCCTCATAAAAAAATTTCACATAGCGCTCAACGAATGACTCCAATTTTTGGTCATATTTTTGTATAGTCTCAAAACCATCCTTGACCGCTGTAAGCGGTGGGTCGGTGGCCTTATTCATTTTTTCAATGTTTTCAGGCTTGACAACGTCTTTTATAGCAATTTTTGGTAGTTCAAATCTGGGTGGCTCAAATGTTGGTAGGACCGTGTCGTCGTCTTGAGATTGAGAGGTTGCTGTCGTGGGTTGTTGGGCTTGTGTTTGGGTGGTGGGTGTTGGGATTTGTGCTGGTGAAGTTAGTGTGGGCTGCCCGGCCGTGGTGACCGCCGGTGCTTGGGTTGTATTTGGTCTTGTCGGTGACGGGATGGTAGTTGCGGTGTTTACAGGTCTGGGTGTAGTTGGTGATGCGGTGGGAGGTTGGGGGGCTTGTGTGCTTGTTGGGGTAGGTGTGTTTGGTGTTGAAGTGGGTGCGGTTTGCCCGAGTCGTTCTGCAATTGATATAATCTTTACATTATCTCCACAATAGTGTCCAAAAGCATGATTACATTGGCAGCTCCCACCGCATTGCCCATCAGAAGCTCCATTTGCACGCGCTTCGTCACATAATTGTTTCGGACACCATAAGCGCTCCCAATACCCAATACATTTGGTAAAATCACCGGTTCTTGCCATTTCGTAACAACAAAGTGGTGGTTTTCCTCCACAGGCGTGTGGATTGGTGGTACAGCTTTGCGGGTTTGGCATTTTGTTTATAACATTTAATTCGTCATAATCATATCCGCCACAGCCAGGCGCCCTACTACATTTTTCAGGTTCTCCAGGAATACTATAATACCCATCTTTACAATACGGTTCTAAACTAACATTAGCCAATTCTGCAGCATAGGTACGTGTAGTTCTTTTTGCTGATTTATTATCAATAATTGAAGAAGATATCCCTACTCCAAGGACTAACGCAAAAAAGACTAATAAAGATGCAATCTCTTTTATGCGAACCTTATTCCACATATCGTTTCACTATAGCGCGTTTTTAAACTATTGTCAATTTGACGCTATAAATTGGGTATAATATTACATGCCAATCTACACAAAAACAGGAGATCGCGGGAAAACTTCATTGTTTGGGGGAAAACGCGTCTTAAAGTATGATTTGCAGATCGAAGCATATGGCGCGATTGACGAGGCGACTTCATTTATCGGTTTTGCTCTGGAATCTATAAATGACTCAAAAACCCAAGAATTGCTAAGTAATATCCAGATGACGCTTTACAATATCATGGCTTATCTTTCCGGCGCCAAGCTTGATCATGGAAAAATTAATAGTCAAGTTTTATCTCTAGAAAAAAATATTGATATTTTAGAAAAAAAACTACCAAGACTTGTCCGATTTATCCTACCCCAAGGAAGCGAAGTGACAGCGCGATTACACCTTGCTCGAACATCTGTGCGCAATGCCGAACGACGCATTGGAGAATTTATTCATAATAAAAAAGAAAAAAAAGATGAAGACAATGCAGTACTTTGCTACATAAATCGTCTGTCTGACCTGCTTTTTGTGCTGGCGCGAAACGAGTCAAAAGAAGAAAAACTGACATGATACACTGATATTAAGGCCAATTTATGAAAAACTATACTCCTATTGACGATTTGTTGAAAAAACATAAAAAAACCAAGCTAGCTTCAGTTTCGTTTTCCAAAGAAGGAGAGTCGGTACCAATTTTTATCGAGTCAAAAGAGGCGGCAGAAAAAGTTGAGTATGCCAGATCCGAAAACGAACCTAAAGCAGAGCGAAAAGAAATAAAAGAATATGTTACCGAAGTTGATCAGGAACCAAAACTGCATCCCGAATTAAAAAAAGCCGGTTTGCAATATGTCGACAGCTCAAAACTATCGCCATTTCAGAATTTAGGGCTGCCCATATCTGATGAAAAGGTGGTTGAAGGTCTTCATAAACCGATTAATACATCCTGGCGCTGGCTTTCAGAACTTGCGGTATTTATACTTGGCCAGGCACATATCATCCTAAAAACAATTCACGGAAAAGTAGTGAGGGTGATTAAGAGGTAACGACTTTGTTGATTTCTTTTTCAAAATCTTCTTTACTATGGGCTCCAACAATCTGATTTTTTATGGTACCGTCTTTCATGATGAGAAAAGTGGGTATAGAAAAGATAGAATATTTAGTTGAAAGCTCTTGATTTTCGTCGACATTGATTTTTACAAACTTTACATCTTTCATTTTTTCAGAAAGTTCTTCAAGAATAGGTTCGGTGACTTTGCATGGTCCACACCAATCGGCATAAAAATCGACGACCGCAACTCCTTTATGATCGAGAATTTCCTTTTGGAATGCGCTATTATCAATTTTTACTGTTGCCATAAAATACTAGAAATGATTTGTAATAGGTAACCATTGTAGCGCAGATCCAAAAAAATTACCAGTTTATTTTTATGATTTTTTCCTTTTGTCATTTTATTTATGTTTTCATATACTTATTTATTACACAAAAAACCAAAGAAATTAAAAAATTAGTTACATTGTATTTTTATTATAGGTGTGGTATATTATAGGCTCATATGGATGAATACTTTCTACCGAAGCTTTTAGAGCGTTTCATAGCCTTTTTAGAAGAGCAAGGAAAATCAAAATTTACAATTGTTGCGTATAAAAAAGATATCGAGCAGTTTATTGGCTTCTTGGCCTCAAAGGAAAAAAATGATATCCGTGATGTAAAAAAAGAAGACATTGAAGGTTTTATCCAGAGTTTGCTTGGAAAAAATTACACTAAAAAGTCGGCCTCACGCAAGCTCAATTCGATAAGAACTTTTTTCCGTTTTCTTAAACATGAAAATATCATTACTGCCAATCCGGCCTTTGACATTGCTCATCCAAAATATACTCAAACACCACCACGAATTTTAAGCAAGATGGAGTATCGGGCTTTGCGTGATGTCGCCAAAGAAGATCCCCGAACATACGCGTTGGTTGAAGTACTTCTTCAGACCGGAATAAAGATCGGTGAGCTTGCGGTATTAAAACTTGAGGATATAAAAAAAGACGTGCTGTATATCCGTAAATACGGCAAAAATATCGAGCGCAATGTCCCGCTCAACAATGCGGCAAAAAAAGCGCTTGATAAGTACTTAGATATGCGTGGTAACCACGGCAGTAATGACAGTATTTTTATTACACGCACAGGCAATCAACTTCTTATCAGAAATATAAGACAGATAATTGATCGTTGTTTTCAGGAGGTTGGGATTGAAAATGCCACGGTTAATGATTTACGAAACACATTTATCGCTCATCAATTGACCAACGGAGCAACACTCGAATACATCGCAAAAATCGTCGGACACCGTCGCATATCTTCAACGGAGCGCTTTCTGAATTTGGTAAAACAGGAAGCAGAGAGAAAAGAGAAATTAGGCGAGCTTTAATCTGTAACTTGAAACTCGTAACTTATAACTTTAAACTTAGAAAACAAGTATAAAAGTTACAAGCTATGAGTTCCAAGATAGTAGTCTTCACCGACGGCGGATCGCTAAATAATCCGGGAAAGGCAGCGAGCGCGTTTCTCATTTATAAAGACGGAAAATTACTGCATAAACATAAAGAAAGAATTGGCATTGCCTCAAACAATGTTGCAGAATATACAGCGCTTATTCAAGCATTAACTTATGTTAGAGATAAAGTTACGAGTTACGAGTTACGAGTTACGAGTTTAGACGTCGTTTCCGATTCTCTTCTCTTAGTTTCTCAAGTAAATGGAGTTTATAAAGTAAAACATGCCAATATCAAGCCGCTTCATTCCCAAGTGAAAATGCTTGAAATGCAAATCGGACTGCCCATTTTATATACTCATGTACTTCGAGAGAAAAATCAGGAAGCCGATGCCCTCGTGAAAGAAGCGCTTACTTCTCTGTAACTTGCTATACTAAAATACATGGAGCAACATCCGATACCGCGCCAAATAACCACTTTTGAGTTTAAGCTGATTGGATTTCTGACCCTGCGTCAGTTTTTGTATTTGGCGGTTTTTTGTTCCATAGGATATATCATCTATGCCGTTATTCCTGTGCCATATTTGAATATAATTTTGGGCATTCTCGTAGGAGCAATAGGATTATTATTTGCTTTTTTACGATTTAACGAACGCTCGCTTGATATTTGGATCAAAAATTTTATCAGGCGCATAAATTCACCAACACAATATATTTATCAGAAAAAGAATGAGTCCATATATTTCATCAAAAACTTATTTTTTATGAACGATCCTCATATCGTCCTAGCCCATGTTGAATCAAAAGAAAAACTTGCGGAATATTTACAAAAAAAACAAGTAGCTGAAAAAACTACACAGCAGCAAGACAAGCAAAAAATGCACATTCAAGATTTACTCCGCCAGAATTTACAAGTACCATCGACCGCTGGGGCGACATTAAGATCACATCGCGGCAGTACTCCGTTTAAGTCTGATGGGTCGATCGTACATCAACCGTTCGTTACCGGGGTTGTAAAAAACAGAAAACAAATCCCTATTCCAGGAATTATTGTTACGATCAAAGATGAGTCCGGTCGCGACCAACGACTCCTTAAGACAAATCCGTATGGAGTATTTGCAACCTACAGTCCGTTACCCGATGGGGAATATTTGCTTGAGATCGGCGACCCAAACGGCAACTACTTTTTTGATACAATGAAAATACATTTAGGCCGCGATCAAAATCGTCCGCTTGTGTTTTATTCAAAAGAAATTTTATGACGAAAACAAAACCAACTTCTCCCAAAAAAGCAACAACCCAATCTTTTATCGGCATCGAAGATGTTCGTGACGACGTCATGCTCATGAAGGACTTTTCGGCAGTGACGGTAATCGAGATCGGAGCTGTCAACTTCTGGCTGTTGTCGGCCGAAGATCAGACGGCAATGATCTATAGTTATGCGAGCTTGCTGAATTCTTTATCTTTTCCTGTTCAGATTGTGATCGTGTCAAAGATGATGAATATATCATTATATTTAGATTACGTAGAATCTTTGATTTCGACTCAAAAAGATGAGCGCATGAAGGCACGACTGGAAGACTATCGAGAATATATCAAGGGTACGGTGAAAAAAAATACCGTGCTTGAAAAACGTTTCTTTTTTTGTATCCCGTTTAATCCACTAGAGCTGGGCGTTACGGGTATCAAAGCAAAAGGTTTTGGTAAAGAATATATTTACAGCCGAGCTAAGACCTCGCTTTACCCGAAACGTGACCATCTGTTGCGGTTGCTATCAAAAGTAGGACTGAAACCGACGGTATTACAAAAACAAGAACTGACAGAACTTTTTTATAACATTTATAATCCCTCTGCAACAGGCAGACAGCTTGCACCTGTTGACACTTATACTGATGTTGTATTGACAAGCGGGTAGTTTGTAGTGGTTAAAAAATTTGTTTGATGTTAGAAGTTTGAAGTAAGTTTAAGTATAAAATAATGGGTTTATTCGGAAACAAAAAAAAACAAGACAAGAAAGCAACGATGCCAAAGGAAGCAAAAAATGTTGCCGACATCCTCGCAAAAGGAACGGTGGAAGTCCTGGACATAATTGCGCCATCGTATGTTGAAGTGGATTTCAATCACATTAAAATTGATTCCAAATATTATCGTACTCTTTATGTAGTAGGTTATCCGAGGTATGTATCTGCAAACTGGCTCTACTCTCTTATAACATACGATCATCCTCTCAATATTTCAATGTTTATTTATCCTTCAGAATCAAAGGCAATTTTAAATGAGCTTAAACGAAAGATCGCCGAAATGCAGGCCACGATTGAAGGCGATATCAAATCCGGTAAAGTAGTTGATCCAACTGTTCAAGTTGCGCTTGACGATGCACTTGCTTTACAGGCAGAGCTCGCCAAAGGAGCCGAACGTTTTTTCCAGTTCGGACTTTATATTACCATACCCGCAGACACTAAAGAAGAACTCGACTCGGTGACCAAAGAGATTGATTCGACGCTTTCTTCTTTACTTATAATCGCCAAACAGGCTACTCTGGAACAAGAAGAGGGATTTAAATCGACATTACCCATGTTTTACGACAAACTTGGTGTCTGGCGCAATATGGATACTACCTCACTTGCAATGACTTTTCCTTTTTCAACGGCCTCCCTTACCCGCAACGAAGGGATATTATATGGCATTAATCAGCATGATGGCAGCCTGATCATTTTCGATCGCTTTACTCTCGAAAATGCCAATTCAGTTATTTTGGGAAAATCAGGCGGAGGAAAAAGTTTTTTGGTCAAGCTTGAAGCGGCAAGATTGCTCATGCTCGGAGTTGACGTCATCATCGTCGATCCCGAGAACGAATATAAAACATTATGCAATAATATTGATGGGGAGTTTGTCGAATTCTCGACAAAATCAAAGTATAAACTAAATCCATTTGATCTTAACGCAGAAAGTCCAGAACCAGACGAACTTTCAAACAAGATACTGGATTTACACTCGCTCATGAAAGTAATAATGGGTGACATTTCGCCTTCTCAAGACGCTCTTTTGGACCGAGCACTCGTTTTGACCTACCGTGCAAAAGGCATTACTCAAGATCCGGAAACTTTCAAGTTTGAGCCACCTCTTCTTGAAGATCTTTACAAAATACTTATTGGTATGGAGTCTGCTGACGCTCGAGATCTGGCAGATAGGTTAGAAAAATATGTCCAAGGGTCAGCTGCTGGAATATTAAACAGTAAATCAAACTTTGATATTAAAAATAGAATGACCGTCTTTGGAATCCGCGATCTTGAAGAAGACTTACGCCCAGTTGCTATGTACATAGTCCTTGACTACATCTGGCACCGCGTGCGACGTGGTGATCCACGCAAAAGGGTACTCGTTGTTGACGAAGCCTGGTATTTGATTAAAAACAAGGATTCCGGCACCTATCTTCACAACTTCGCCAAGCGGGCACGTAAATACAAGCTTGGCATGACAACTATAACCCAAGACGTCGAAGATTTTCTGGCAACAGATGAAGGACGGGCAATCATCACCAACTCCAGTCTGCAGATCATTCTCAAACAGTCTACGGCCGCGGTTGACAAGATCACAAAAACTTTTTATCTCACAGGTGGAGAAAAACACTTTTTGCTTTCCGCTGGTGTTGGAGAAGGACTTTTCTTTGCAGGTCAGTCACATGTCGGATTTCAGGTAATAGCTTCGGAGTCAGAAAAAAGTCTGATAGAATGATTCCTACATCGGCTTATGAACAATCTACCATTTATTGAGAAGGGCCGCGCGGGCTCGATCAATTTCCAAAAAAAACAGGTACACGGTTTGGGTTTTGTTTATTGGGTGTATATTATTTCTGTTTTTGTGTTTTTTCTCATTGCGATCGCCCGTCTATTTCAAATAACAGTCGTTAAGGGAGCTTATTATGGAGTTCTCGCAGAACACAACCGCGTACGCGAGGTAGTCATCGAGCCACTTAGAGGAACTATTAAAGATCGAAAAGGAGTCACTTTGGCTGCAAATCACAAACCCGAAGATGAGGCTCAATCACTCAAACGCGTTGTGTCGGAACGTATTTATTATAATGCCGTTTCCGTAAGTCATCTTCTCGGTTATGTGCAGACTGCGGACCAATCAGATATCAATAAAGATCGGTGTTTATATGGTCTCATACTCGGAGATAAAACTGGCAAATCCGGAGTTGAAAAAACATTCGAATGTGAACTACGGGGAGAGCATGGAAAAAAGCTGATTGAGGTTGATGCTTCGGATAATTATAAACAAACTATTGATATTCTACCTCCACAATCAGGTGCAGAGCTTCAGCTTGCCGTTGATATTTTTTTACAAGAGAAAGCATATGACTTGATGCAAAATAGAAAAGGAGCAGTTGTTGGTATTAAACCCGGAACAGGCGAGGTGTTGGTGCTTGTTTCAAATCCGGGTTTTGACCCGCAGGTTTTTGAAGACGGAGACGTCAAGATAGCTGAAAATTACTTTAAAGATCCGGAGAAACCTCTATACAATCGAGCAACAGAAGGCGTCTATCCACCGGGATCGGTATTCAAGCCCTTTGTAGCAGTAGCCGGACTTGAAGAAAAAGCCGTAACCACTAAAACATTATTTGAAGATAAAGGATTTTTGGAGGCGGGTCCACTGAAGTTTCACAACTGGTATTTTTTAGAGTATGGTCGCACAGAGGGTGATGTAGATATTTACAAAGCTTTGCAGCGTTCAAATGACATTTATTTCTATCAGCTTGGCGCAAAACTTGGGCCCGAAAAAATCAAACGCTGGGCGGAACTTTTTGGATTCCAAAATCGTACGGGTATAGGAGTTGCGGAAAAAGAGGGCATCATCCCGACCGCATTTTGGAAAGAAGACACGCTTGGTGAAAACTGGTATTTAGGTGACACCTACAATTTATCAATCGGCCAGGGTTATGTTTCGGTGACTCCACTTCAGGTCGCTATGGCAACTTCGGTATTTGCAAATGGAGGTCAACGTTGTACTCCAATGCTTTTAAAGTCAGGATCAAGCCCAAAACAGATCCCTCACTGCGAAAAGGTACCAATGTCACAAAATACCTACAACGTAATACGAGAAGGGATGAAACGTGCTTGTGAAACTGGAGGAACAGGCTATCCATTTTTCGATTTTGCAGTTCAGGAGGCGACAATTTCTGCACAGCTTGCCAAACTGGATAAGGATTCCTCTGAAAGTGCAAAGCTTACACGTTTCCCAAAAAAGACTGTTAAAGTTGGTTGTAAGACAGGCACAGCAGAATCACATGCAATATCAGGAAAACCCCATGCGTGGTTTACTGTTTTTGCGCCTTTTGAAAATCCGGAGATCGTTCTCACGGTTCTTATTGAGGAGGGCGGACAGGGTTCGGACGAAGCAGCGCCAGTAGCAAAGGAAATATTATCGGCTTATTTCGAACGAATGGAATGATTTTATTATTCCTATGATACAATATGAGTTTATTAATGACGAACTATTATGCAGGATGATGCTCTCCCTAGCTACAAAGTATTTCAGTTAATACAAAAGTCAATTGATGAAGTACTTTCAAAACGTAGCGACAGTCATGCTTACTTTGACTATTATCGTTCTAAATTAGGTCGGAGGGCTTATCAAGCGTGGGCAAAAGGTAGAAAACCATCAACATTGCAAATACAAGCATATCTTTCTAGAGTTGTAAAACCATATCACAGCACAGAACTCAATAAAAAAATTTATGATAGTCTTTTAAAAAACTACGGTTTATCCGTTCTTAAACTATCTTTTATTGACAGTAATTTAAAAAAATGGTTAGAGTCAGCAAAAAAAGATGAGATGTTACTTAGTGTAGGAGGAGCATGCGCCCTGGAGTCTATAGATTTAAAACGTATTGATAAGTTACTACGAATAACAGAAGAAGACTCTTTGATGAGGCAATATTTGGATGGTATGTTATTAAGATATCCTACATTTACTCAGATTTCAGGTGCTATCATACCATCTAATGGAGTCAATGTATTTTACGATGAGACATATCCTTGGTGGCTCAAGATAAGTCAGTATGGAGTAACTGATTCTCAACTAATCACACAGCGTATTTACGACCACATTTATTCCTTTGTACATAGGTTTATAAAGTTGCAAAATCCTCAAAATATTCTGATACGGATACCATTTACACAGCTCAATCTTGTCAATAATGGGCAATTAAAAAACTGGTATAAAGTTTTTCAAAAATATATAAAACAGATGGAGTCTGGTTACAAATTAAAAAAATATCAATTTAAACCAAATTTAAATGAAAAGTCTTGGCTAGACTATACTTACAATGGACCAGAAATTTTACCCATTACTCTAAATTTAATAAAGAGAAACTATCCTGAACTATATCAAAATAATAATATGGATCGTTATACGATACATGTTCGAGGTAAACAGATTGAGCACTTTGATGTCGATCGCCATAATGACTGGATACACAAATTACTTTTAAACAAAGATGATTACAAGAGTAAGCGACTTCAACGAATACTACAAAAACCCATGCATAGATATGGAGTGGCCATGTATATGTGGGTTAGAGATCATTTAGAAGAACAGTCGTCGATTGGAGCAGCTGGTTTTATCGATCTACAGTATAAAGGCAAATTTTTGTTTGAGGATGAAATTTTTGAGCCACATGAGATTGAGCATTTAAATCGATCGCAACTAATCAAATTATTATTGGATTCACCCCTTAGATTACATTGCAAAAATCTACCTGATTTTTTTAAATTTTTAGAACTTTTTAAAAGTCCTTATTCAGTAAACTTCTCTAAACAGCTTGTTATAAATTTAAAAACACTTAATGCAAAAGCAGAAAAATTCAAGAAAAAGATTGCTGTACTTGATAAGTTTATTGAATATTCAAAATATTTTATTTCAATACTTCCATATCTTAATAAAAAAAAACAAGCACCATTAACTGTTTACAAGAAAAAAAACATAATTAAGATATTAACCTTTCTAGGACGCCGGTACATGAGCTATCAAGTCGTTATTGATAGTTTTCCTAAAAAAATGAGTCAGGAAAAATTGTCGGAAAATCTTTTTATTTCAGCTCTCATTTTCGATAAAGGTAAAGTAAGTATCAACTTGAAGTTCTCGACCCTGATGAAAAGCTGGCTAACTTTACTCAAAAGAGATAGTCGTGAAGATATTGTCAGGTCAAAAAAATACAATCAAGAGTTCAAAGAAATCAAAAATATGATAAAGAAATATTCAAGTAGCATTTCAGAATATATATTAAAACAAAGGATAAGCTATCTTACAAATCATGTTAACATATTACCTTTAGTCGACAATCTTTTTGTCTCTTATATGAAACAGCTTCTTTTCATTCCTTCAATCAGAGATGCCTATCTCGATATAGTAAGTATTGAACAAGATTTAAAAACAACAAGGGACGAGAAGGAACGAAAGATCATAGCAATAATAGGAAATGTTTTTGATACTATGCAAGCATGTATTACTTATGTCATGAAAAACGATGTTCCTTATCCATGGAAAGAACGTTTTGAAACGAGATATAGGCGACCATATTGAAATAAACTGGAGTATGTATTATGATTGGTGTGGAATTTTAATTAATTAAACATATGAAAGTTTTTTATACAGCTACATATCAAGGAGAAGATGAGTTTGGTAAATTTTATAAAGCTATTTATGATGAAGTGAAAAGATTGGGTTATGAACAACTTGATGATGACGCAATTAAAATGAATTACATAGATTATGTTAAGTGGATGAAAAAAGGAAGATCTGCCCAGCTTAATAATTATGAGAAAAAAATGAACTTTATAAAAAAGGCAGACATATGTATCTTGGAAACAAGCGCTCATAGTCTGGGATTAGGTTTTATGGTTCAAAAGTCTCTCGAGATGGGAAAGCCCACTATCGTTTTATATTATAAAGACAATGTCCCTTACTTTTTGCAGGGAGCAGAAGATGAAAAACTTATCGTTAAAAGTTACGATGAAAAAAATTATAAAAAGGTTCTTAAAAATGCTTTATCCTTAGCTCGTGAAAAACGCGACAAACGTTTCAACTTTTTCTTGAGTCCAAAGCTTCTAGGCTATCTTGAGGATGTTAGTAATGCGCAAGGTGTCACCAAATCAAAAATACTTCGCGACTTGATAGTGGAGCATATGAGAAAAAGAAGTATCCAATAGTTTAAAACTTCTTTAGTCAACTTTCCTGTCATTTTTGTCATTCTATTTAAGGATTTTCCTTTCTATACTCTATTCATTGAATGAAAAAAATCCTTTTTGTAGTATGCACTCACGGCAATGAGCTTGCTGGATTACATCTTTTTTTGACCCAACCTTATGGCAGATTGAGAAATACGGAATGGGAGGTTGTTATTGGTAATCCCGAAGCCATGATGTTGAATCAAAGATTTATAGAATCTGATCTTAATCGGTCCTTTAATGCTAAATGGGCAAAATCTTACGAAGAAAAAAGAGCCGCAATCCTGAAAAAACGTTTTAATGGATATGATGTTGTTTATGATATTCATACTACTCAAGTTATGCAAACTAAACTTCTTGACGACTGCATGTTTATCAATACTATTGACGACAAGGCTATTACAGCATGTAGCTATGTATCCGCAAAACATATAATCTGGGACAGCGATTCCCAATATAATAAACAGTATTTGACGGGCCATCATCCTGTTGGAGTGACTCTTGAGTACCAAAAATCAGGTGACTATCTCGAGGACGTAAATCGGATAATGTCGGATTTCTACAATATTGTCCGCACTCACAAATCTGAAGTTTTTCCTAAGTTTTTATATAAGGCTGATAAACCGGTAACCCAAATTGAACAATCAAAATATAAACTGAATTTTTCAGACTTTCGTTCCTTGAATGAGCGTGAAAAGAAAGTTTTAAATCTCAAAAAAAACGAGGATTATGTCCCCGTTTTTGTAAATCCATTAAACGTAGATCCGGAATTTTATTGTTTTTTGAATAAAAAACATAAGTTGGTTGTGTAGTTGAGTTTAGAGTACGTACCAAAAATTCTACATATAAAATAAACAACTCCCATATTTCTACAGGATATTTTATACGCATTAAATATACATATTTAGTTGTTTTATGGTTTGATGGAGATTGATATATTATATACTGTGTTCTATACTATAGGTTACACACTTACATCGTATATACAATTATGGCAGAAATTTTAAGTCCACGACCAGAACCAAACCCAACGGGAAAATCAACACAACAAGGACCAATCTTGAGCAGAAGAGGTTTTTTAAGGCTTGCAGGAGCTACTGCAACTGGTTTTGCTCTAGCGGCATTGGCACAGGATGGCGCACAAGGATCTACCGCGACTCAAGAAATTGAACCAGCCGCATCAGGTTTTGGTAATCTTCCAATAGTTGAGGGAGAAGTTCTTGATCTGAATCCTTATATAAACAAAACATTGCTTCGTTTTATTGAGGATATTAACGTTCGTGATCAACCCGAAGCTACAGGTAGGGCACGAAAAACACCGATAGGAAGTGTATTAAGAGTTGACACAAGAGATGTGGAGGGACGAAATGGAGACCCAAACACATGGGCAGGAGGTGAAATTGTTGATGACGGTAAAAATATTATTCCTAAAGCGATAGCTGAAAATCCAAATGATGCAACAATAAACGATTGGGTTGCAACAAATATTGAAGGTCGTACTGTCTTTATCACAGATCCAAACGAAGTTCCTGATAGACTTAAACCAACTTATGTTACAGAACCAAAAGGGTTACCAGTAGCTTTTACAGAATACCCAATAGATTCATTAGTAGAATTATTTTCAAGAGGTGTTGGAGGTGAAGAAACACTTGCAGAAGCTTGGAACAAACCAATTAAGGAAGGAAAGCCAATATTTGATGAATCTCCATTAGATGCTTGGCAAAGAGCAATAACAATGACGGCCTTTTATGGTCTGGATGCTGAAGAGCAAAGTACACAAAACATAAACATCTGCAGTCTTGTAGGTGGAACTTCCGTATGTAACTTTTATCGTCGTGTTGATAAAACAACTGGCGACATAGATATAATTTGTAGATTTCTGAATCCACAAGATAAAAAAAGACCTGAAATTTTTACAATAACAAGATTTTCGAACGACGAAGCAGGAATAAAAGTAAAAGGAGTTGGATTTGTAACTCCAGAAGGACTGGGAACAATGTATGGTCAAGAAGCAGAAGATATGGCCGGCGCCATAACAGCGGTCGCAGGCAAAGGTACTTCAGAGCTTGCTGGAGAAATTAACAAATTGTTAAAAACAAAAGTATGTCTCCCAAGCTTGGAATCTGAAAATCAGTTTGCTCCAAAAATTCCACCCCCATCACAAGAAGAAAAAGTCCAGCTAATTTCAACGGGAACAACGCCAGCAGATGATTGGAGATATTATCGAGAAGGCAATAATTATTTTGCAGCCCTGGATGGTCAAGAAGCTGATGGAGAAGAAGTTGTTGTTGAGAAAAGGTTGTATTTGCCAAATGTAGCGCAAGGTGGGGAGTGGTTGGAGCTACCAGATAGCGCAATTTTAAAAGCAAATATTAATGTATTTGCCTCATCTCTGGGAGTGGATGCAAAAGCGGTAGAGGATAACATTAGATTTAGTTCAATTACAGACAAACATGGCTCAGTATTGGCAATTGCCTTATATGGAAATGTGCCTTTACTTATTGGCAATATTAACTCTGGGGAAAATATAAAATGGGAAACGGCGACAATTGGTAAAATGGCTGATATAAAAGGCAAAATGACTAGACTGGCTGGTAATGTTCATATGATATCTAGATATATTAATGCTATTAAAGACTTTAATGGTTATTCACTACCTGACGGACATTGGGAGGATCCAAATTATAGCGTAGCATTTCGTCCAAGCAGCGACCGATTTAATTTTTCAGTTTACGACAAAGAATTAAAGCGCTTAAAAGCAGAAGGAATAGAAGATATTCAATTTTATCATATAATTTGGGGCTTACAATACGCCCTTCCAGCTTGGTTGATAAATGGAGATTTTACCTCACAAGAATATAGAACGCTAGCTACAGATCATATAAAAGAAGTAATGGAGCACTATGCTGGACAAATTAATAAATATGTTGTAGTTAATGAGGCTTGGGGTAATCCTTGGGATACAAAAAGTAGATTTTGGCAAGATAAATTAGGAGATCCATCTCAATGGGTTCTGGAGATGTTTCGAACGGCTTATCAAACGGACCCCAATGCTAAATTGATATTAAACGATTTTGGAATAGAAATACCAGGAACTCGATGGTGGAATGGAGAAAAAGAACCTAAATTTTTTAGAATTGTAAAGCAAATTCATGATGAAGGTATGCCTGTTGAGGCAGGATTTCAGTTGCATCTCCATTTATCTGATTTTTCTGATCCAACAAAATTTAAACAGTTAATTGAAAATTATCGCACGCAACTTAAGAAATATATATCTGCTGGCATTAAAGTTAATATAACAGAATTTGATCTTTCTCCCGAAGGTGTCGATCTTAATATGCAACCAGAATTAAAAGCAAAAATTACAAAGTCAATTCTGGAAGCATCGTTTGAAGAGGGAGTAGAAGATTTTACATTTTTTGGCACACCGGGGGAAAAGAATCAACCAATGTTTGACTCATTTCAAAATCCTACGCCGTCCTATTTTGCAGCAAATACAGCGATTTATAATAGCTAGGTCAAATCAATCCTCTTAATAAAAAGAAAAAAATATAAAAAGTCGTATTATAAGATGAGATAAATTGGCTAATTACAATAAGTGTCCAAAACATTGGGATATAGACTTTGTTCCTACCGGTAGCTATATTGAGTGTTCTAATATCTTTTAGAAGCCAAAAAATTATCAGTATTACAAGACTAAGTAAACCAATTAATCCTGTTTCGGCAAACGTTTGAAAAAAAATGTTATGAGCTCCACCAGTTAAAGCATAATTTGTTGGATTATTACTTATTTCATTAAGAGTTTTTTTTTGAAGATAATCATACATATTACCTAACCCGACACCAAATAGATTTGATGATCCCAGCTCAAAGGCAATAGTATACATATGTAATCTAAATTGGATTGTGCTGTATTTTTGATACTCTTCTATGTCAGTAAAGCGATTAATGACAGTTTTAGAATTAAATATTGAAGAAATAATAGAAACAACAATGATAGAGAAAATACCGTAGATAAAAATATGCTTGTGTATATTTTTTACACTATTCCAGTATAAAAAAATTGACGAAAAAAATGCAAAAAAATAACCCAATATTCTATATCTAAAGTTAGATAAAAAAGAAAGTGTAAAAATTATTATTAATAAAAAAAATGAAAATAGTTTTAACTTTAAACCTTTATGATTTATAATAAAAACAAAAAGTAAAGGAAGGATTAATTCGACAGAAAAATTTGTATACAATTTATTTTTACTAAAATGTAAGAATATAACTTCGGATAAATTAAATGATAAATACTGTCGAATAAATGGGATTATCAGATCGGGATAAACTAATAATAGTGATTGGAAAATAATATTAACAATGCAGGCGAATATAACCACGGTGTTAAGCCTTTGCAACTTCACATCATAGACATTTTTTTCATCCTCATTCAAAATTAATTTTGAAATAAAAAAAATTAATACTCCTGCACTCAAGCTAATAAATATTAATATAAAAGCTTGGATATTTAACGCATTAATAAAAGAAATCGCTTGAGTAGCTAAAAAAATCAGTACAAGCAATATTTCATATCTCGGTTTAAGTTTTGAATTAGAATTGGGCTTAGAAAATAAATAGATTCCAAGCAAAATTATTATTGAAAGACTAAAAAAGTTAGTGGTAAAAAATAAATGATTTGTTCCAAATATATTTACATTAGGAATTAATTGAAAAAAAATAGCAAGGAGGAATAAATTGTATATTATGCTATTCATATCAACTAATTTTGAAATAGGTATCGTAAATAATACAATTCTAAAGAATTAAAAAAACTCAAATTTTTGTAAGAGGAATTATTTACTTATCATAATATATGATAAAACGAATTATACAACTGGGTTCTCTTTTCCCAATAATCTTGACCATTTTTTTCATAAAAAATTATTCCATAAATGTTCCATATCAAGATCAGTGGGAAATGGTGCCATTATTTCAAAAGGTTATTCATGCAGAAATTTCGATATTTGATCTGATTGCTCAACACAATGAACATAGAATTTTATTTCCAAGACTTATTCAAATCAGTTTAGCCTTTTTGACGAACTGGAATATTAAAAATATTTATTGGATAAGTTTTATATTATTGTGCGCAATTTATTTTTTTCTTGCTTTGTTCATGCAAAATATATGTAAAAATAAGTATTTTTGCATATATTTACAGTTTATGCTTTCATGGATTGTTTTTTCTCCTATTCAGTACGAAGGTTGGTTTACAGGTATGAATGAGTTTCATCTTACCATATTAGCTATGCTGATGACAATATATTTATTAAATTTGCCTTTACTTGGTACGACAGCTACTCTTTCGAAGATATTCGCAGTATTTTTGTCAATTATCGGCTCCTATTCTCATATTAACGGTTTATTAATCTGGATTGTTGGAGGTATTTTGATTTTTTATCGCCGTCAATTTCTTTTTTTAATATTTTGGATGTTGTTATCGTTGATGACTTATCTCATCTATTTTATTAATTATTCTAAACCGATATATCATCCTTCACTAATGTATTTTTTTCAAAACCCATTGGATTTTTTAACTTATTTTTTTGGCCAAATTGGAAGTGTGCTATTTATTAGTGAAATTGGGATTTCTGCACTAATTGGCATTATGATTTTTTTGATTGCACTATTTAATTTAAATTCGTTACTAAAGAAACGAAGTTTGATCAAAAGCTGTATTCCATGGTTAATGATATTTCTTTTTTCTTTATTATCTATTTTAGCAATAGCAGTTGCTAGAGCGGGATTTGGTACAACTCAAGCATTATCAAGCAGGTATATCGTATACTCATCTTTAATGTTTATATCGACAATTGAAGTTTTTTATTATCTAGTTGGAAACTACAAAATAAAATTTTTTTCCCACGATCTTTTTATATTGCTATTTAGCTTTGTATTAATATTTTCAATTGGACAAAACTATCTGAAAGGT
The DNA here is from genome assembly GCA_001789555.1 of Candidatus Roizmanbacteria bacterium RIFCSPHIGHO2_12_FULL_38_13. GTDB lineage: Bacteria > Patescibacteriota > Microgenomatia > UBA1406 > GWC2-37-13 > CAYNLS01. The sequence goes on along the minus strand of MFZZ01000001.1, from coordinate 4,239 downwards.
GTTGATTATATTAAAAAATATTACTCTGAAATGTCAAAAATAAAATACTGTTTAGATTATTATTATAGAGTCGATTCAACATGTTTATACAGTGTATATCCAAATAAAGAAGTGTTACTAGAAAGGTTAGAGTATATAAAACAGTTAGGGTGGGGAGGATTTTCAGAATTTGCTTTTAGCCGTTAATAGAATTGGGGGCATTTTTAAATTGGTTATATCTATAAAAATTCAATTTAATTAAAAATAGAATAGACATTATCCATTTACGCAATGGTATTATTAATAAGGCTAAAAAACTAATAAATTTAATTTTATTTGTAATATTTTTTTGTGAAAATATAACAAAGACGTGCTTTATTACCGATTTATCTTTTCCATAAGCCATATTATGTAAAAGAAAACTTAATTCTCGATTTTGATATTTTTTTGATATAATTTTTTTTTGCGTTTTGATAATATTCTGAAAATTATTATAAGTGTACTTTCTTTTAAATTTTATTCTTTTCTTACTCAAAAAATATAAAAGTGTAGTTTGCATCTCTTGTCTTGTCATAGCTCTAGTTTGTTTTGCAAAATCAAGCCAAGATGACTTTTCATGTCTCCTATAAAAACCTAATATATCTTTTTTATATACAAAAGTGCCTTCAAGAGATAAATGAAGCCAAGTTGGGAAATCAACAAAATAGTAATCGGAACTATTTTTAAATCCACCAATATGAGACAACGCACTTTTTCGTATTAGAACAGTGACGGGGCTTAGATAAAAATTAAGATCAGTAAAGAGGTACAAAATTGAGCTAATGGGATTGTTGCTCAATTTTTCTCGGTCTTGATTATAAGTTAATATGTCGAAACCTCTCCCGCTTCCATCTGTAAAAACACTATCGCCGAAAGATAAAACAACTTTATTATTGTCAAAATCTTTCACCTGTTTATCAAGTTTGTATTCTGGCCAGAAGTCGTCACCCTCAAGAATAGCAATATATTTACCTTTTGATTTTAATAAAGCTTGATTGTATGTCTTTTTAAGTTGCTTAACTCCCCAGTTTTTTTTATGAGTAATTAATTTGATTCTAGGATCAAGAGATAAGTATTTTTTTACTACTTTTACAGTATTATCTGACGATCCATCATCTACAATAATCATCTCCCAGTTAGAGAATGTTTGACGTTGAACAGACTCAATGCATTTATCGATATACCTTTCAAAGTTAAATGTTGGAGTAATTATTGAAATAGTAGGTTTCATTACCGACAGAATAAGTTATATTAACTATTAAATATATATTCATAGTTACGTATTACTAATTGCCAATTATAAAGTGTCTTTACTCTTTTTTTTCCATCTAATGCCTTTTTTTGAGCGTTATTTACATTAATCAGTAAGTATTCAAGTTGATTTGTTAAACTGGAAGGCTTTGCTCTACTATAAAGATATCCATTTTTATCAACAACTTCTTTATTTTCCTCAATATCTTTTGCAATTACCGGTTTTCCAAAAGCCATAGCCTCTAATAGTGAAGGATGTGTTCCGCCAATACTTTTGGTTTCAACATAAGCGTAAGAGTTAGAGGCGATTTCTTCATATTGATTTCTATTAAGAATCCCTGTAAAAACAATACGTTTATCATTTTTGGCTAATTTATACAAATAAGATTTATATTTATCTTCATAAAAACTATCACCGATTATTACACATTTAAAATTCGTTTTAATTTTTTTAAATGCATTTATTACATCTTCTTGACAATTTTCCGGAGAAAATCTACCTACAACATATATGTACTTATTAGATTCTAGTTTTAATTTTTTTAAAGTTTTTCCAGATTTTCTTGATTTCACGTCAGTACCATATGGGATGAAGATTAGATTTTTAAGATGATATTTTTTTTTGTAATAATTTAAGACTGATTGTGAATCGCAAACTATTATATCAGCAAACCATACAGTTAGTTTTTCACAAAAGAAAAGATACCATCTTCCAAAAAGTGACCAACGTTTTTTTCCCCAATCAATCCCCGCGGTATTCACTATTGTTTTTCTATTCAATAGTTTTTGTAGAAAGATAAACAAAGTATTTGCAGTGCCTAGATATAGAATAATATTTATAGGCTTGACCAAGCTATTAAGAGTAGTAAAAAAGGCATAAAAAGGGGTTTCTAAATATTTACCCCTCACTGTTGGCATAATGGATATTTGAAAATTATTTGCTGAATTATTTGTTTTTTTTTGATATTTTGAGCGAGTGTAGAGTATGTAAAAAAAATCAGTCTTATTTGATAGATTAACTAATTTTTCAGTGAAAATCTCATATCCACTATAAATAATCTGATATCCTCTAATTCCAAAAATCGCTATTTTTTTCATAATACTTTTATTAAATGCATCATACCTTTTAAAAAAAGAACAGAATCGTATTTCAAGGATTTGTTTTTTACATATTTTAGATCTTCTTCGAGCCATAAATTTGTAGTGAGAGATTCACTTCCGACGCGTAGCCAAGGAGGTATTATTCCAGGTAAGACCTTAAATCTTTTAATATATCTTTTAGGTACTTTTTTTCCCTCCGAAATAGGAAGCGGTCTTGGGCCGACAATTGTCATATCGCCCTTGAGGATATTTATTAATTGGGGAATTTCGTCGAGACCTGCTTTTGCTAAAAATTTCCCTACAGTTGTATAACGAGGATCTTCGTGGATTTTAAAAATGGGATCATTATACTGATTTAGTTCTTTGTATTTATTTTGTAACCTTTCGGCTCCTTCAATCATCGTTCTAATCTTATAAATAGTAAATATCTTCATATCTTTACCCATTCTTTTTTGTTTAAAGATAAAACAACCTCGAGAAGTCAATTTCACTAAAACATACAATATACCTAACAAAGGCAATAATAGTAACAGTATGATTAAAGCAATAACTTGGTCAATTAAATTTGACAAGATATAGTTTGATTTCATTGTATCTTTTAATCAGAGTCTCCAATTAGTAGGTATTTTTTTATAAATTTCTATGTCCTTAAATTTTTTTGTAGTGTTTGGTACATTTTGCTTTACCCACAGAACCATTTTCTTTAAACCTTCTTCTAGAGTTATAGTGCTATTTATTTTAAATACCTTTTTTACTTTTTTATGATCAGAATAAGCATGCTTTACCTCTTTGCGTGGGGGGAGAAATTCAATTTTTGGTTGAATATTAAAGGCTTTCGCAATTATGTGTGCCAATGTAAGAACAGAATATGGTGTTTCAGCTCCGATATTAAAAATTGAATTTTTAGCTTTAGTAATATCTGTACATTCAGATATATATGGAGCTACGTCAGAGATATATGAGAATGCTCGCTTTTGTTTCCCGTTTCCATAAATTGTCATCGGTTTGTCTGCTAAGATGTTTTTAATAAAAATACCAACAACATTCCTATAGGGATCTGATAGGTTTTGTCTTTCGCCATAAACGTTGTGAGGACGGAAAATAGTATAGGTCAATCCAAAGACTTTATTTGCTGCTTTTAAATCTTGTTCAACAGCGAGTTTAGCAATTCCATACGGATCTTCAGGTTGCGGGAAGAGGTCTTCATGCATGGGAAGTTGATTTGTTCCATAGACCGCAATTGAAGAAGTGAATACAAAATGTTTTATATTATATTTAATCGACAGATTGATAAGATTTATTGAGCCGATCAAATTATTCTCATAATTAAATCTTCTTATATAATGGCTCAATCCTTCTGCAGCATAGGCTGCTAAATGATAAACATAATCAAATTGATATTTATTAAATAATTTGTCAAGTAATTTCTGATTGTTAATTGAACCTCGAATAAAAATTGACTTAGTAGGTATATTTTTTTTAAATCCTCCACTAAGATCGTCAAAAACAACAACTCGGTGACCCATTTTTAATAAATGATCGGCAACATGCGATCCGATAAATCCTGCCCCTCCTGTTACAAGACTCGTTTTATATTCCATGTTGTAATTTTATTACATCTAAGAAATCTGCAATATTATAACTTAGGTTAATATTTAATAATTGCTTCATTGCTTTTATTTTTCATTATTTTGCCCTTTTCATGCTACTCTCATCTCTATGAGAATCACCAACCGCATTTTCCATCGCAGCTATGATGCGTCTTTATACTTAATAAGTGTAAAGTCAAGTATGTCATTGTAATCTAGAAATTGATGGTCTTTGCTATGATTTAGCAACGCATAAAAAAGTAATTAACTTTAGTATATT